>DATMYQ010000305.1:0-11208 GCA_035560935.1 Patescibacteria group bacterium
CTTTTATATAATGCCGCCCACCGATGCGCATCACCTGTTTATTATCGATAACCCTTAATAAGATCGGCTGGAGTTCCAGCGGCATGTCACCAATCTCATCCAGAAAAAGCGTGCCGCCATTGGCCAGTTCAATTTTTCCGGGCCGGCCGTTGCGGTCAGCGCCGGTAAAACTGCCGCCTTCGTAGCCAAACAGTTCGCTTTCAATCAATTCCCGCGGCAACGCCGCACAATTAATCGCGATAAAAGGCCCCTGCGGGGAACACTGATTATGAATGGCCTGGGCGAACATTTCCTTACCGGTACCGCTTTCTCCTGATAACAGAATATTTTCCTGCAACCCGGCAAAGCGGTATCCCAAGTCAATCGTCCGTTTCATGATGTTGCTCTCGGCAATGATATCGGCGAAACGATAGCTTGCCGTCGCCCCGGATCGGGTATTGACCATATCATTGATTTTTTTGACGTGATTGAAGCGGAGTATTGCTCCATTTAACTGTGAGGTATCCTGATTTAAGACCGGATGGATATTGATGAGATACGACTGTTCATCGTTCCCGCTGCGGATCACTTCTTCGACGCTTCTTTTTTCCCCTTTGGAAACATATTCCATAAGGCTTGAGTTTTCATCCAAAAAATCCCCAATGTTTTTATCACCGATTTGCTCCGGTTCCAGATGCAAAATGCGCAGTCCTTCCTGATTCATCCGGATGATATGCCCGGTTTGATTTACGTTGACGATGCCTTCGTCGATACAGTCCAGCGTGGCTTCCAGCGTATCATATGCCAGTCGCAGACTGTTATTGACCGCGTTGACATACTGGTTGTTTTTCTGCAGTTCCAGCTGGACTTCAATGGCTTCCGCCATCACCATAATCAGGCCTTGCGTATGAGCGCACAACTGTCGATGATTATTGTCCAAAATGGGATTGATCATTTCCTGATTCAATACCAGCGTCGCCAGCACTTCACCGTTCTCGTCCATGATTGGTGCCGCGGAGCCGATCATATTCTTAAAAGCAACGGAATACTGTTCCGGACCGATGATCTGTATCGGACATTTATGCCGCATACTCAGCACATGAGCACAGGTTCCCACCGTGCTTTCCGTACGGACGCTCCCGGGTTTGCAGGCCATCCAGCCATACTCTTCGTTTTTATATAATACGCCGTTAAACAGCAGCATCACGCCGTTTTTATCAAACAAATACAGCAAATAGCCGGAAGAATCCACCAGCTTCTTAAACGCCTGAAAAAGATTTTTGGTAATATCAATCAGCAGTTCGTTCTCCCGCAGAACAACGGCCAGTTGTTCACTGTCCAGGCATTCAGTCCGGGGCGGTACAAGAGGATTGACGCCTAATTCTCGCGACCGCATCCATGATTCGGCGACCGCCCGATTCATGTTGGGGAATTTATTTGGATTTGCTGATTCGTCTTGCAAAAAACGTTCTTTGTTTTCTTCCATCGCTGCCCAGCGCTCTTTGGTCACAAACTGTAACCCGGTTAATAATGTTGAGTTATTTTCGGCAATCATGTGTACCGTCCTTCCCAATGCCAGTCAAGCACGCTAACCTGAAATCAATTATATATCAGCTGTTTCAAGGATTGCTATTATTGCCGATAAAAATTCACAAACCGTTTTCCTGCCAACGGCAAAGAAATCGCATAAAAAGCCGCTAAAGTTCATTCTCTCCTGTTGATATGAAGCAAAGAATCAATCCCGGTCCTTCCTTTCCAGGCAGGACTTTTATGGAGGAGCGGGAATTTATCTTTACAAGTAACACACTGCAGCAACCAACCGTGCTGATAGGATAATAGGAAAGGATGATGACCGTGAACGCTAAAGAGTGGAACACCAGAAAAGTTGTCATTGTCGGCGCCGGAGCCGTGGGCGCCACGTTCGCTTACGCGCTCGCCCAGAGCGGCGTCGCTGAGGAAATTGCCCTGATCGATTACAATGCGAATTTTGTCAAAGGCCAGGTACTGGACTTAGCCCATGGTTTGCCTTTTTTCCCGCAGGTGCGCATTCATGAGGGGCAGCCGGCGGATTATGCCGACGCCACCGTCATCGTGATTACCGCCGGCGCCAAGCAGCAGCCCGGTGAAACCCGCCTGGACCTGCTGAAAAAAAATGCCGGGATTGTCAGGGAAATTGCCCGTACCATCGTCACCCAAGATTCCCGTGCCGTGTTGGTGATGGCCAGTAATCCCGTCGATATTCTGACGCAGATCGCATTAAAAGAATTGGGCTGGTCCAAAAACCGGGTCATTGGTTCCGGCACCGTTCTGGACAGCTCGCGATTCCGCTATTTGCTCAGCCAGCATTGCGGCATTGATGCGCACAATGTTCATGGCTATATTCTGGGCGAGCATGGTGACAGCGAATTCGCCGCCTGGTCCATGACCCACATCGCCGGCAGCCCGTTGCAGGATTATTGTCAGCAATGCGGCAAATGCGGTGATTGGAAAGCAGAGCAGGCCGCCATTATTGAGACCGTCAAAAATTCCGCCTATCATATTATCGATTACAAAGGCTCCACTTCTTTTGCCATCGGCTTGGCCCTTGTCCAGATTGTCACCGCCATATTACGGAACCAACACAGTATTCTCACCGTTTCCACCCTGTTGGAAGGTGAGTACGGAGTGGACGGAGCCTGCCTCAGCGTCCCCTGTATCATCGCGCAACAAGGAGTGGAAAGAATACAAATTGCCAAACTGCTAAAAACGGAATTGCAGGCGCTTTCTCATTCGGCCCTGGTTTTAAAAAACAATTTAAACGAATTGGAACAGCCGGCAGGATAATGGCTCCTGCAGTTCTTCATTCCTTACGAGCTCAGTCGCGAACAGCCGGTGCTATGTTTCTTTCGGAACATAGCGCCGGCTGTGTTTTAACGGCAGTCTCCTGTAAACGCCAATGACTTCAACCCTCCCGAACCTAAGAACATCTTTGCTGATCACGCTAATATTGGTGTGTATTTGCCCCATCCTGATACTTTCTGGTTATTCCGTTCCGCTCCTTTATCCGGCAGCTTTATCGCTAAGGAACCACTGATTAAATGATTTTTTCTCCCTGATAGCGCTCGCCGCCGGCGTCAGGTAGGAGACCATATCTCTCCGTCCAAAGAGTTTTATATTTTACGGCCTGAGCGTGAATACTGTCCCACTCAGCAGACACATCCCGGACCACTTTGCCGGGGACGCCGACTACCAGGGAATGGGGCGGAATAATCTGCCCTTCTTTCACCACCGCACCCGCCGCAATGATGCTCCCCCTGCCGATGACGGCTTTGTTCAGCACAATTGCGCCCATGCCAATCAGGCAATGATCTTCCACTGTTGCACCGTGAATAACGCAATGATGGGCAACCGTGACATAATCGCCGATAATGGTCGGACACTCATCGGCCACATGCAGAACGCTGTTATCCTGAATATTGCTGTAGCGACCCACTTCAATACGGTTTACATCGCCTCGGACTACGGCATTAAACCAAATACTGCTGAATTCTTTCAACGTGACTTTTCCTATCAGTTTGGCGCCATCCGCAACAAAGGCAGCGGGATGACAATCCGGTGCGATTCCCTCAAATATCATACTATACCTCCTGTTGTCACGACGCCGTCGCGCCGCTTCTGCATAATCAACGATTCGCCATCGTCATCATCAAAAATCCGCAAAAAGCGGCATTGTCCACCTGCAGTGAAGGGTGAACCGCTTTTTTCATCCGCAAAATTTGTTCGCGAAACGATTTATAAAATTCAAAGGTTGGCGTCGGATGATATGCAAGACCGGTTAATTCAAAATATTCTATGATTCCTTTCGCGGTAGTGGGTTTGACAAAAACCTCCGTATCCGGACGGTAATATATGGAATACACCGTAAGCAGCGGCCATTTCCCCAGCTTGTATTCCTGCAGCACTCCCGTCATCAGCCTAAAACCAAGCGCCTGGTCACCATGCAAGAATCCTTTCAGCCCATAGGACAGATGCTCTTTTTCACCGTCACTTAACGCTTTCACCAGCTCTTTAAACCTGGGTTTTTCAAAAACCGAAATCAACGTGGACTGACTGACGATTTTTCCCATAGAATCAATGATATTGCCGGCACTCTTAAATTGAGCAACGTCAAAACTCTCCTGCGCCATTTTTTTCATTTTTTCCACTTTGTGTTTTTTCGCCAGTTCCAGCATTTGCGGATGGGAAAACCCACCGGGAAAACGCAAAATAAAATTGTCTTCGGCTTCTCTAAGCTTCGCCTCGTTCATGAATTCATCTCCCCCGGCCCGAACGGTTCGCTGTTGCCGCTAATACTCCTCATCCCGCCAGTCCGTTTTTATGTCCGGTAATAATTCGGTTGCCGTACCATCGGTTTTTATCCGGTAAGTATGTTTTCCCCCTCCGCTGAAAAAGGAAAAATATAACCATCCATCCCGGACATTGAGGAGGGTCAACGGCGACCTCTCCGTAAGAGCGTAGGAGTAAATCCTCTGAATCTCCCGGCCATTGCCCTTAGTCCGAAATATAGCGTAACCGTCAGTAAAATAGCTTCCATCCTTGTCCGGAAATTCCAACGCGACCTTTTTCGTGGTCAATTTATGTGAATCCAGCAGCCATACTTCGTTGTTCCGCGTTTTATTGATATACACTATGGCCTTTGAATAGGCCAGACTGGCGATAATAACGCTATCGTCAAGAAGTTTGCGGACATCATTTCCCGCTAGATTAGAGCAGTACAGCTTGTTTGCATCATGCGGGTTTGCATAATACACCTTGTCGCCAAGCAAAATTTCCGTACCATTGACGAAAAAGCTCCGCGGATCGCCGTAAGAAACCCGATCCGCAATTTCAACGTTGGGTGTGCATTTACTCAACATCCAGTTGTTATTTTTCCGTTCTGCCTCATAAGTCCAACTATATTCAATTACATTGGAATAATGGGCACCCTGGCTCAATGGCGCTTTCACAATATTTCCGGCAACGTCGAGATAGGCTTTTTCCCCCTGATCAGCAAACCGGATCGCTGACAAATTATCGGATACGTACGAAATGGGTCCATTGTCCATTCGAATGATCACCTGATCGGATAATGGTCCGGCCGGTTTTATATAGCGGAAAATATCCCTGTCCCCATTATTGATATAGTTTTTCCATGCCTTGATATAGTTTTCGGTCAAAGCGGCCAACTGGATAATATCTCCGGCTCTTTCCACCGTAACCGGCCGGTAAAGATCGGAACTTTGCTGCAGATTCGGGGCAGCACTGCTGGCCGCGGGGCTATAGCCAGTCACGACAAGACACAGGAGCAGCAAAAATCGGCCTATGGTTATCTTTTTGTTCCGCATCTTATTTTACCTCCACCGAATCTATTTTCTTATCCTGGCGGGCAGCGGAAAATGTTCGGATCCGTGACCGGACAAGCGCTAAAGAGCTGTTGATCAATTGAGCGGAATAAACCCGCCTTCTTCGATTACGGAAACTCCTTCTTCACTGTCCAGCCATACAAGCATTTTATTAACGGAATCATTGACCCGGTCCTCAACCCGAGTCACGGCATACAAAGTGACCGTCAGGGGATACACCTCATCCCGGATATTTTCCCTGCTGCATTCCCGGCCATCCACCGCCAGAAACTTCACCCTTTCGCCGCGTTTATACATCTGGTTGGCAAAATAGTTAAACGAATAACCGATCGCCGTTTTCTTTTGATAGACCGCGTCAATCACATCATACATCGACGACGAGATGACGGGAGTATTGACCAGCGGCATATCGACCATCACCCGTTGTTCCATAAAGGTCTGGCTGCCGGAGTTTTTGTTGCGCTGGTAGGCAATAATATCTTCATCGTTGCCGCCCACTTCGTTCCAGTTGACAATTTTACCCGCGTAAATCGCCTGAATTTGCTGGAGCGACAGCTCTTGAACAGGATTTTCCATATTGGTCAGGAAAACAAAAGCGTCTTTGCCGATCGGCGTAAACCGGAGTTTCACATGCTGGGTTTCCGCCAGCTTCGTTTCTTCGTCCGAAGGCCCAAAGACAAAAATGATATCCGCCTGGCCGGTTATAAGATTAACGTAGGCGTTATGTGTCGTTTTGAAAGCCGTCACATTGGCACCGGAGCTGCCGGCCAGCTGTTCCTTACCGATTAATTTCTCTGCCATCAGTTTTCCCATGGGAATGGCGATGGTCGCGCCGTCTACCCGTGGATACGTTTCCAACGTAAACATCGCGGCTTTTACCGGAACCGCATAAGCCAGAACCGCCCAGCAAACCAGGAAGACGGTGAAGTATTTTGATACCGGAAAAAGACTTACCCGGCGGTCGGCAACGCCATTTTTACATCCCGTAATCCCGTCTTCACCCATTGTTTTTTCGTTCGTTATCCATCGAGCCAAGCGAATGCCCTCCTCTGCGTTGATTTTGTTGATTTGATCAGTAGTTTGGATTCATGCCACCAAACACCGTTATTATCATTCTATCATAAAACGCATTCTTTCGACGTAAACCGGTACAATGGCTTTTCGGTCATTATACACGCGGGCGCACACCTCATAACAGGTCAGACCGTTTCACAGACCAGAAATTCATTGGCCGGAACAGTCGCCTGAATTTCTGTCAAAGTCGCTGTCGGATGTTCCAGCGCATAGGCCAGTAACGCCTTCAGGTCCGCCATCATCTGTTCTATCCGTTTTCGTGCAAAAAGATTTTTTCGGTAAACCATCTGCATTGCAATACGGTCCTGATTTTCCCAGACAACCAGCAGCAATTCCCTCCGGGCCTTGGCTTTCGGCATCGTTGACCCCGGCAAAGGATACGTTCTCACGATCAGCTGTTCCGCCGTTGTCAGTTGCGGAATATCTAAGTTTTGAAAGACAAAACCAGTATCAAAAACCAGCGAATGTCCGTCATTCTCCCTAACCAGCCCCAGTTCCTCCGCCAGGTCCGCCACCGGATACTCCTGATAGTCATACGCGTCAATGATATTTTCGTTCATTTCCCGCAAAAAATTCCGGAATGTTTTCTCTCCTGACGTCTGTCCCCTAACCGGGATCACATTGACAAACATCCCGATCAACGGTTCAATTTCCGGATAGATGCGGCCGGCAATGCCTTCTTCAAAAGCAATCGCCTCTTGTCCGGAGTACCGGGACAATAACAGGCTGTACATTGTCATCATGACAACGTGAACAGTGGCTCTTTCCCGGGCCGCAAAAGCGGCCGCCTGCCGGGATAATTCCGGAGAGGCTTCCCCCAAAACAGAATCTGCCGTCTCGTCGTGCACTGCTTCCCGGGGATAATCAGCCGGTAAAACCAGCAATGACCGGATACCAGTCAGGATTCGCCGCCAGTATTCCTCCATAAATCCAAGTCCCTGGCTTTGCAGCAGTTGATCCTGCCATTGACTATAATCCTGGTACTGAATCGCCAACGGCGGCAACACTTTTCCTTCATAAAGAGCCCCTAATTCTCTGATCAAAATTCCCATGGAAGTTCCGTCAAAAATAAGATGATGGGTGTCGATGATCAGAATATGCCAGTCTGGAGCCAATTCCCAAAGTTCGGCCCGGAAAAGGGGCGGTTGGTCCAGAACAAAGGGCCGAAAGAACTCCCGGCAAGCGTCCTCCACCGCGGTTGGGTTCAGCCGGCGAACGATCCGTGGCAACGCCGCGGGCGCGGCAATCCGCTGGACTGGCTCACCTTGGCCTCCCTGATAGTCCAGATAACTCCTCAGAGAGTCATGCCGGGCCAACATAGTATCCAGCGCCTGCCACAGGCGACTGACATCCAATGTCCCTTTCAGTTCCAGCGGTACACTCACATTGCCACCGGAATGATTACGAACATAACTTAGTATTTTTTTCTGAGGTACCAGCAAGGGATACGTTTCCCGCACTTCACTTTTCAGAATCGGCGGTAATACTATCCGTCCTGCTTTTCGGACAACGGCGGCAAAATCCGCCAGAACCGAATCGGTAAAAATACTCTTGAACGGCAATGAAATCTGGAAGGTCTGTTTAATTTGGCTAATGAGGGCCGCTACTTTCAGCGAATGTCCCCCCAGCCGGAAGAAATCGTCGCGGATACCTACCCGTTCCACACCCAGGAGTTCCTGCCAAATGGCCGCCAGTTTTTCCTCGGTTTCATTGCGGGGCGCCTCATAGATCACCTGGGAGGACAGGTTCTTCGTCAACTCCCGCAAAACCTGCTTGTCCACCTTGCCGTTGGTCGTCAGGGGAATTTGATCCACCGGGACAAAGAAGGCCGGGATCATATAGTCCGGTAAACTTTTTGCCAAAAATCCCTGGATTTCTTCTGACACATCCTGCCGGTCAGATACCAGATAGGCACACAGATGCGTGCCCTGGCTGTCCGTCCGGTCCAGCACCACCGCTTCCCGGATGTCCGGATGCTGAACCAGTTGCTGTTCAATTTCGCCCAGTTCCACGCGATAACCCCGGATTTTCACCTGTTGGTCAATCCGTCCCAAAAACTCCATATTGCCGTCCGGCAGCCAGCGGACCAGATCCCCGGTTTTGTACATTTTTGCGTTGATTTCTCCGGTGGCAAAAGGATTGTCGACAAATTTTTCCGCGGTCAATTCCGGCCGTCCCCAGTAACCTCTGGCCAGCTGCGCTCCGGCAATGCACAGTTCTCCCGCCATTCCCGGCGGCTGCAGCTGGTTATAATGATTCAACACATACAGCCAGGTATTCGATACCGGCTTGCCGATCGGGAAATTATCATAATAACGGTCGATGAGAAACTGTGTAGCCGTCACCGTATACTCGGTGGGACCATATTCATTGACGCACTGATACTGCCGGGGATAATACTGTTTCAGCCGCTCACCGCCTACTACCAGGCGCCGCAGAGACCGGTTATCGGTCAGTTCCATGAATTGCTCGCCAAATTGTGCCGGCAGAACAGTGAGGGTAATCTGATGTTTCGTAAAGTATTCGTCCATTTGTAGCGGCGAAAGGCGAATCTCTTCCGGCAGAATATGTAAAGCGGCGCCATACAGTAACGCAGTAAAAATACTCATTACCGCCGGGTCAAAGGCAAAACCGATGTATTCGGCCGCATTGTCCGCCGGAGTAATGGGATCCGCCTGATTCCGCCAGCAGCAAAGATTGACCAGGCTCCGGTGCTCGATCATAACGCCTTTGGGTTTGCCGGTGGAGCCCGAGGTGTAAATCACATAGGCCAAGTCTTCCGGGTGATTAATATCGGTTAGGCCTTCATCGATTGCCGCAGTAATGTTACTGGTTGTTTCATCAGCGGCAGCATTTATATCCCTGTCTCGATTCCCCTGATACCGCTCTGCTTCCAGCGCCAGCCATTCTCCCGGATAATCTCCGATTTTCTCCGTTAAATTTCTTTGGGTCAGCAGCAGCGTCGCCTGACTGTCTTCCAGCATATAGGCAATCCGCTCCGCCGGATATTCCGGGTCAATGGGAAGGTAGGCGCCGCCGGCTTTCAAAACTGCCAATGCACCAATGACAATCTCCGCTGATCGTTCCACCATAATCGCCACAATCCGGTCACGATCGACGCCCTTGGCCCGGAGGAGCCGCGCCAGCTGATTGCTTCTGGCGTTCAATTCCCGGTAAGTGTACCGTTTTTCCCGGAACACCAAAGCGGTCTTGTCCGGGGTTCGCGCCACCTGCTCGGCAAATAAGCGGTGAATGCTTTTATCGGTTGGCACAGACAGCGTCGTCTGATTAAAGTCCACCAACAGCTGTTTTTTGTCCGTTTCTGTCACTATTTCCAGCTGCCAAATTTTCTTCGTCGGCGTTGCCAACGCATCCGTCAATAGTGTTGTCAATCCGTTAAAGATTTGCACTACCGCGGCCTTGTCGAAGCAGGCGGTTTGATAACTAAAAGCAAATTCCAGTTCCTGATGATTCCAACGACAGATCGTATTATCAATATACACGGTCAAAGGCCCGGTATTTTCGCCTAACGGGACAAAATGGCATTTCGCCGGCCCGCCCTCTGATGTCACATCGGGTAGCTGAACCAAATTGATATGATATAAGTCGCCGCTGAACCCCTGTTTTTCCCTCAATTGCAGCATAAGTTGGTCAAAAGGGTATCGCCCGTGGACCAGGCTTGCTTTGATTTCGGCCTTAACTGCCTGCAATAGCGCCAGAAAATCCTGATTATCGTTCAAAAAAAATCGCAAAGCCAGTGTACTGACAAACATTCCGGACATCATTTTTTCCCGCTCCGTTTGCCGGTTATGGTGCGGAATTCCCATGGTAATGTCCTGTTTCCCGGTGACCCGGCCAATGTAGGCCACAAACGCAGTAACCAGCAAAGTATATAGTGACACTTTATGTTGCTGGCAAAACAGCATGATTTTTTCCCGGAGTTCCGACTCCATCCCCAGGAGTTCCCACTCTGACCGGATACTGTCTGACTTACGCCGGGGAAAACCCAGACTGACCACTTCCGGCAGTTGGGCAAATTTGTCCAGCCAATACTGCCGATCCCGGGAAAAATCACCGGAATGCAAATATTCTTCTTCCCGGGCAATGTATTCTAGATAAGACGGCCATATCTCCGCCGCTAGTAGCGAAGCGTCAGCACCGGCCCGAAGTTGCTGATAAACGGTGGCTAACTCTCCCAGCAAACGATTGGCGGTCCAACCATCGCCCACCAGATGATGCAATAGCATCAACAATGCGGCCTGGTTCCCGCTTGACTGCAAAATGGCAAAATAGCTCAGTTCGCTGTCATGCAAAGGAAAAGGGCGACTGACCCGCTCCCGGACCCAGTCTTCACAGGCAATTTTCCCGCCGGCAGTCAGATCAACAACCTCGACCGGGCTTTCCTGATAGGGCTCAATATATTGACTGACTTCACTGTCATCGGCGCCGGTTCTCGTCAGCCGTAACCTCAATCCGTCGTGCCGGGCCCGAATGATGTTCACTGTCGTTTCCAGCAATCCCCGGTCCGCCGCTTCAAACCAGAGCAAATAGGGAATATGGGCAAATCCTGTGTTGGGATGCACCAATTCCGTATACCAAATCCGTTTTTGCGCATGGGTAAGAGGGTAATATACCCTATCCTTCATCATAAAATACTGCCTCCCGTATAACAACGTTGAGTTATTCCCGCATTATTTATTTTAAAAAAATCTGCCAATTTTTCCATCTTATTCAGTATTCTATCACATACATGAAAGTTGTGTTTATAAAACCG
>DATMYQ010000306.1:0-2881 GCA_035560935.1 Patescibacteria group bacterium
GTTGTTTGGTTGTTGCGATATTTCCTAAATACTGTGATGCTGTCGCGTCAGTGCCAAGGTTCCCTGTGTAAGTATCGGAATATTCTGACATTGACAGCTTTTCCACAGGCGCATTTCCGTTGAAATTGCGCCTGTGGTACCAGTGAGCATTTTTCTGGGAGGAGGGGGAGCGGCAAGCAGTGTTTATGACCCATTAATCAATTCAAGCTGATGTATTAAGAAATTTTGTCAGTGGGGGGTCATAGTTATGGAAATATCAATGGCAGCGATTATGTCCATTGTTGCGTTGGCAATTGTGGTCATCATTAGTTGTATTAATGAGGATTTGAACGTAGGGTTTTTGAGTATTGGCTTTGCCATTATTGTCGGTGGAGTCTGGGGGGGCCTGAGCGGGGCGAAAGTCATGGGATCATTCCCCATTGGCCTCTTCATGATCTTGGTTGGGGTTACCTTTATGTTTGGGATGGCCCAGACCAATGGGACCATGGAGAAACTTACCGCATATTCTGTCCGGCTTTGCAAGGGAAATACAGCGATTGTTCCGCTGATTATCTTTGCGTTGACCACTTTTATTACCACTATCGGACCGGGCAATATTGCCGGAACGGCGCTGATGGCGCCGGTCGCCATGGCTATTGCCGCAAGGGTGGGAATGCCGGCGTTTTTGATGACGCTGCTGGTGGTGGGTGCTTCCAATGGTGCTGCATTTTCGCCGTTTGCACCGACCGGGATTATTTCCAACGGGATTATTGCAAAAATGGCGCCGCAGCTGGGAATTACCGACCTGAATGGATTGGCCTGGAAAATCCATTTTAATTCTGAACTGGCACAAGGTGTCGTAAACGTCGGCGGCTTCTTTATATTGGGAGGCTGGGCCTGGATCAGCAAGCAGCGGGGCGCGGAAATTAATATTGATGAGCTGGCGCCTAAGCCGGAGCCATTTGACCGCAATCAGTGGATCACGTTGGCGATGGTGGCATTGTTGATTATTTTGGTTGTTTTGCCGGGTTTACCAGCCACTAAAGGACTGTTTTCCAAAGCAGTGCTGAATCTGCTGGCCAATGTGGGTTCCATTGCCTTCATTCTGTCGGGAGTGATGATGCTGGCGGGCGCCGGCGACAGTAAAAAAGCAGTCAGGGTTATGCCCTGGGGCGTTATTATGATGGTCTGCGGTGTATCGGTATTGATCGACGTGATGGATCAGGCTGGCGGTTTGAACGCATTGGTCAAATTAATCGGTGCCGTTTCCAATCCGGTAACGATCAATGCTTGGCTGGGATTGATCACTGGCGTGATTTCGGCTTACTCCAGTTCGTCCGGCGTTGTTATGCCAATGTTTTTACCGATGGTTCCGGGTTTAATTAAAGAAGTGGGCGGCGGTAATCCGGTAGCTCTGATTTCTTCTATTAACATCGGTGCTCATCTGGTGGACACTTCACCGTTGTCGACATTAGGCGCTCTTTGTATCGCCTGTGCCGGTGAACATGAAGATAAGGCAAAATTGTTCCGTAATCTGCTGGTTTGGGGTCTTTCCATGTCGGTAGTGGGAGCCGTGGTTTGCTGGATCTTCTTTGGAATACTCAATTTCTGATTTTGCTTAGATGTAGCTGATATGGCAAGTAAGGCGGGGCGGAGTTATCCGGCCCGCCTTACTGCAAGCATTTGAACAAATGTGTTCCACTATATGAATGATGTTTAATGACAGAAAGACCCTTAGCGGGAATTTGTTTGCGGCGAATTATTAGCAGGAAAATAAGGGAACATGCTGAATTGTTCTTGTAGATAGAGTGAGTATGGCGATGAAGCGAAGAAACATGGAGAAATTTTAGACGATACTCAATAGTAACGTGGAAAAAGAAATTTTTAGGAGGAACGATGAAGGAGTTTAGTGTGCATTCCCGGGTTTCACGGAAAAATGCGATTTATACGGTATTAGGCCTGGGACTGATTTTGTTTATCCTGGCCAGTGATATTTATCGCTGGTTTTTTTTGCAGGCGTATCAGCCGGTGGAGATGCTATTGGTAGGCGCTTTGTTTGTCCTATACATTGAACGGGTAGGAGCGCGTTATACTTATATCGCCGGCACAACGGCACTAGAAGTGTTGAAACGGGGACTGTTTGGCGTTCGGCGCTATGAAGTTCCCTATTCGGAGGTGCTGGGAATTTACAATTATAAACCGAAACTAGTCAGTGTCATTAAATTTCGCCGGACCTTTCGCCTGCATTCCGCTTTAGATGATCGAGACGTCTGGGCGCTGGCATATACGGCGGCGAAAAAAAATGGCGACAAAGAAAATTGTCGTATATATTTTAAACCCGGTGATGAAATGCTGGATGTGCTGACAAAATATTTACCCGGGAAAGTGCGAATTACGGAAGAGGAAGTTGTTCAGGAATCATTGCGGCGCTCTTAAATGCGGTGCACGGAGGTGCCTTATGTTTTGTACCCAGTGTGGTCAGGAAAAGGCGGATAATGATCGCTTCTGCCGACGTTGCGGTCGACCGCTGACGAATGCATTAGCGGAAGTGGCGTCCGAACGGAAAGAATGTTGGGTGGAGTTTAAGATTACCGGCGAGCGATGGGGGATCTTTCCGCGTGACGAAGGTGTGTTCCAGGCTTATCGGAGCGAGGGCGATAATGTTGTTGCTGTGGGTCAACCAGTAAAGATTGAGTTGGAGAGCTGTTCCTTTGACGGTCCTAAAAAAACGAATAGACGTCATACAAAGGCGCTGGAGAAGCTTACCGGGCAATTAACCGGTGAAGGTTGGCAACTGTGCGAAACTCCCCGGCCTGAATGGTATAACTTACGCTTCTTCCGTTATATTGAAAAGCACTGAAAATTTCCCGGGAAATAAGGTGTTTATGCTGTAGTTATGAAT
>DATMYQ010000307.1:0-6805 GCA_035560935.1 Patescibacteria group bacterium
TTTTCATTCCTTCTGGAATGATCTTTTCCTTTGTCTTGGTGATATACATCGAATCAGCATCAGCATCTCCAATTTTTATCCAATTTACGCCATTTTCTTTTCTTGTAATAAAATTCTCTATTGGCCTTGGAGAACCGCCACGTTCAATCTCACATATATCCCCCAACCTCACCATGTCCCACTTACCCACCAATCAGCCCTCTTAATTCCTGCTGTTTCAGGCCAATGGCCTTATTGATATCGTCTAAACGGTCAAGAATAGCCTGGGGAGCATCATAAGTGATCTTTTCATAGACCGTCTCTTTATAGCGGTTAATCGACAAATCATAATCATTCGCCACGATAGCGGCCTTGTCCACCAAGAAGCTTTGCTCGGTGGGCTGACGGTCGGCTTCTCCGTCCAAATTGGCGAAGCGGGCGATAATATCGGCAATGTCGCCGCCGTTTCCCAAATCGGTCCGCTTATCATCCAGCGAATAGCCGTCGGATTTCATATCGTAGAACCAAACCTTATCCGTCCCGCCGGCCCCGGTTTTGGTAAATACCAGCACCGCCGTGGATACACCGGCATAGGGCTTAAACACGCCGGAAGGCATGGAAATAATCGCCCGCAGGTGATGGTTTTCCACCAGTTCCTGGCGCAGCGCTTTATGGGCTTTGCTGTTACCGAATACCACGCCATCCGGCACGATGCAGGCGCAGCGGCCACCCTTGCGCAGCATCCGCAGAAACAGCGCCACAAACAATAACTCAGTCTTTTTAGTATTGCAGACCGCCTTCAGATTGTCATGAATGCTTTCGGCATCGACGGTCCCGGTAAAGGGCGGATTGGCCAGAATCACGTCATATTTTGCCTCAATCGCGTTGGTCTTGGACACGCTGTCCACATAAGCGATATGGGGATGGGTAATCGAATGCAGCATCAGGTTCATGGCTGAGATCCGCAGCATGGTCCGGTCGGTGTCATAACCGGTAAACATGTCCCCGGCAAAATGTTCCCATTGATCGGTCGTCATTTCGGACTCAAATTCAGCGCGGACGTATTCCGCCGTCGATACCAAAAATCCCGCCGTACCGCAAGCCGGATCGGCAACCTTATCCTCCGGCGTCGGCTTGACCAGCCGCACCATCATGTCCCGAATATGCTTCGGCGTGCGGAACTGCCCGTTCTGGCCCGCCGTGGCCAATTTTCCCAGCATATACTCATACAAATCGCCCTGCATGTCTAAGTCTTGGATGTCGTGTTCGTATAGCTCATCCAGACCGGTGACGATTTTCTGCAGCACCTGGGGCGTAGGGATGAAAAACATCGCGTCCTGCATATAGTGGGAAAACGCTGACGGACTGCTCCCGTTCATTTCCTTAATAAAGGGAAATACCTTCGTCCCGACAATATCAAACATCTCCCGGGCATCCAGGTGTTTAAACCGGTTCCAACGCAAGGACTGGCCTTCCGCACCGGGCGGAAATATCCGGGGCAGCTCGGCCCCGCTGGCGGCGGCGAAGCTTTCCGCCTCCAGTTCTTTTTCATCCAGAGAACGGATGAACATCAGATACGTTAACTGTTCAATGACCGTCAGCGGGTTAGTAATCCCACCCGCCCAAATATCGGTCCATATTTTATCCACTTTATTGCGAACTTCGCCTGTCAGCATTCTTTATAAATCCTTTCTTGGTTCACGCTATTATTGCGATTACACGCCATAATTATTCTATCAGTTCTATTGCTGTGATACCACCGGGGATTTCATCAATCTAGCGACACTCTTCCCGGCCTGTAACACCACAATATTCTTCCAATAACGAAAAAACGCCGCGAAATATACAATACCACAACAATTGGCAAAATCCTCCTTTGAAACCATTTTTCAATGAATCTCTCTTCTGCCTATGTACCCGCTCCGCAAGAAACTCTGCAGAGCCTTGATTTACCTGGAGGTGCTAACAGGCTTTGAACCAGTACTCTCTCATTACGAGTAAACGGACCCACAAAATCGCAAGCAAGCTTGTTTTCCCAAAGGCAGTATATTAAGACTATTTTTATGACACACGATATGATAAGATGTATTTGCGGGAAAATTCAGATATAGGAGGTGCTTTCTTGATGAAGAAAAAGGTTTTTAGTGTTCTTTTGATGGTGTTTTTACTCGGAACGGGGGTCTGTTTTGCTGCACCTGACATTCCCAACCTCGTGGGAACATGGGCCGTGCAATCCGAAGGAGCTTATTTAAGCAAAGGGGGCGAACCGGGAACTTGGTCTCACTATCGTGAAAATTCCAACACCCTCACGGCAGAACTTATTGTGACAAAACAACAAGGAAGAGTCTTCTATGGAACCTTCACTTCCCAGCGTGCTACTGAGGACTTCGCCGGAGTCATTGGCTGGGACAACAAAACGTTCTATTTGGTTGATCAGGATGGCTTCACAGACGGAACCATTGTTGACAACAATAAACTGACCTGTATTTACCGGCATGTGGGAGACAAAGACTCCGTTGTGGCGGCAGGAGTGTTAACACGAAAAAAATAATGCGCACGACGCCAAAAATTTCATACAATCAAATGAACGCTCCGCGGACGATTTGTCCGGGGAGCGTTTTTAGCAATATTGCACAACACGGATTCTACTCCAGCGTTTTTAGCATGGCGATCTCATCGCAGTTAGGGAACTTGGCGCAGTTGATGCATTCTTTCCAAACTTTATGCGACAGCTTCTCTTTGGGTACTTCATGGAAACCCAATTTTTCAAAGAAGCCCGGCTGATAGGTCAGGGCAAACACGGTTTTTACCCCATACTCCAATGCTTCTTCGATTAGCTTGTCAACAATGCGCCGCCCCACACCGGCTTTGGTAAAACGTGGGTCCACCGCCAGTGCCCGGACCTCCGCCAGCTCTTCCCATACCAGGTGCAATGCCGCCACACCCACAACTTCTCCCGCTTCCTCGGCGATCACAAACTCCCGCAGGGTTTCGTAAAGGACGTTCCGCGCCCGGGCCAGCATCAGGCCCTGCTCTGCATAACTGTTAATTAAATGATGAATGGATTCTACATCACTAAACTTGGCTTTGCGAAAAATCATCATGATCACTCCTTTACGAACTATCGTATTATTATACATCTTTATCTTTATTTATGCAATGTTGCAAGTTTATTTCGCCTTAGTTACATCCAGCGCCGCACTGGGGCAAAGCTCCTGCAGGCAACATTGCCGGCACAGAGGCCGTATCGCCTTGCAAATTTTCCGGCCATGCCAAATCAGCCAATGATGGGCCGCACCCCAATCGCTGCGGGGAATAATTTTCATCAGTCCCTCTTCCACCTGCAACGGCGTTTCACCTACCGCCAAACCCGTACGGTTGGATACCCGGAAAACATGGGTGTCCACGGCAATGGCCGGCTTATCAAACAACTGGCTCAACAGAACGTTGGCGGTTTTTCGCCCCACGCCCGGCAACCGGATCAGCTGTTCAAAGGTGTCCGGCACCTGACCGCCGTATTCCTGGCAAAGGATTTGGCAGGCGGCCAGAATATTCTTCGCCTTGCTGCGAAAGAGACCGCAGTCGCGAATGGCTTCTTCCAGCGCCGCCGATCCCAGTTCCAGGATTTTATCCGGGGTATTGTAGTCCGGAAACAAACGGGCGGTAATCACGTTGACCCGCTTGTCGGTGCACTGGGCTGACAGCACCACCGCAATCATTAACTCGAACGGAGTCGTATACTGCAGCGCGGTAACCGCGCCTTTATATTCTTCCGACAGCAGTTGCAGCATTTGCTGTTTTTTTTGTTTGCTCACACGCATTATTCACCTCATGGGCTCACTTGCCAAAGGGGCAGTGAGGGTAACTGCATTCCGGACAATTCAGGCACAAGCCGCCATAACCCATGGCGCTGATTTCGCTGCGGGTAATCCGTTCCCCCGCCAGAATCCGCGGAAACACCAAATCAAAAACAGTGATTTTGGAATACATGCCACAGGCCGGAATTCCCATCACCGCCACGTTCCCCAGATAGGCCAACATAAACATGGCCCCCGGCAGCACCGGCGATCCGTAGGTCACAATTTCCGCGCCACTGGCCCGAATGGCGTCCGGCGTCACATCATCCGGGTCCACCGACATGCCGCCGGTGGCGATGATCACGTCCACACCCTGCTCCTGATAATCAAAAATGGCCTGGGTGATTTTTTCCCGCTCATCCGGCTGAAATACCGTTCCTGCCGCTATCGCGCCGTATTCGGCGATTTTTCCGGCGAACACCGGCGCGAAGCGGTCTTTGATCCGCCCATAAAATACTTCATTGCCAGTGACAATGACGCCCACTTTCATTTTTTGCAAGGGCCGCACCGTTATCAGGTTCTGCTGCCGGCTGCCGATCTGTTCCACGGCGCTGACGGTGGATTCGTTGACCACCAGCGGCACTACTTTGATTCCAGCCAGCATATCCCCGGCCCGCACCAGCTGATTGTCGTGGCGGGTGGCTAATACCGCATGATCCACACAGTTGATTTCGTTGACCGCCTGGCGGTTGACTTTCAACAGTCCGTCAACGCCCGCGCTCAAAGTAACCCGTCCTTCCGCCGGCTCGGCGCAGAGGATATTTTCGCCGGCCACCGCCCGCCCCATTCGCCGCACGGCGTCATTTTCATGGACCTGACCGGCGGCCAGTTCAATTAAATAGATATGTTCCTTGCCGATATTTTTTAAATGCGGTATATCTTCCGGCTGAATAATATGGCCTTTTTTGAAAGCAGGACCTTTATATTCTCCCGGCACAATTTTTGTCATGTCATGGCCCAGCACCATGCCCACAGCATCCTCAACCCGTACTTTTTTCATTGTCATAGCCGTCACTCCCATCCTTAAATAGGCATCCACTGTATAGCAGCAAAAAGGATTGTATAATCAGACGATCAGAGGTGCAAGAAAAAACTGCTTTTCCAGGTATTATCATAACCTGGAAAAGCAGTTCACAGCAAGGGGCAGTCAATAATTCTTTTAGGGAAGCACTGATTAAATGAACGCATCGCCAAAACAGAAGATTTTTTTGTCGGGCAAGAAAGGCGACAGCGCAGGAATAGCAGCGCTATTTTGAGGTAAGCCTGACACAGCCCGGCGGAAAAAGATTTGTTTTGGCGTGTGATGTGAATTAATCAGTGCTTCCTTATGAAGCTTAGTTGGTCAGACTGCGGATCGGGGCCGGAATTCGTCCACCCCGGGCGATAAATTCATCCGATTTGAACCGGCTCACCGCCAGGATGGGGCTATGCCCCAGCAAACCGCCAAACTCCACCCGGTCGCCTACCTTTTTACCGGGAACCGGAATAATGCGGACGGCGGTGGTTTTGTTGTTAATCATGCCGATGGCCGCTTCGTCGGCGATAATGGCGGACAGCGTCGCCGCCGATGTGTCGCCGGGAACGGCGATCATGTCCAGACCCACCGAACAAACGCAGGTCATCGCTTCCAGTTTCTCCAGTCCCAGACTACCGCATTCCACCGCCGCGATCATACCGGCGTCCTCACTGACCGGAATAAACGCGCCGCTCAAACCGCCCACATGGGAGGAAGCCATCAGGCCGCCTTTTTTCACCGCGTCATTCAGCAGTGCCAGCGCGGCGGTAGTTCCCGGAGCTCCGCAGCTTTCCAAACCCATTTCCTCCAGGATGTAGGCCACGCTGTCCCCGACCGCCGGCGTCGGCGCCAGCGACAGGTCAATGATGCCAAAGGGGTAGCCCAGCCGCCGGGAAGCTTCCCGGGCCACCAGCTGTCCCACGCGGGTAATTTTAAATGCCGTCTTTTTGATGGTTTCGGCGACAACGTCGAATTCCGCGCCTTTCACGTCTTCCAGCGCCCGCTTCACGACTCCGGGTCCGCTGACACCGACGTTAATTGTCACTTCCGGTTCCCCCACGCCGTGGAACGCTCCCGCCATAAACGGATTGTCCTCCGGCACGTTGGCGAACACCACCAGCTTGGCACATCCCAGGGCGTCCCGGTCGCGAGTCAGCTCCGCGCATTGCTTGATCACCAGACCCATTTCCCGGACGCAATCCATGTTAATGCCGGCTTTGGTTGAAGCCAGATTCACGGAGGAACAGACCCGGTCAGTCAGCGCCAGCGCTTCCGGAATGGACTGAATTAAAATACGGTCGCCGTTGGTATAGCCCTTTTCCACCAAGGCGGAAAAACCGCCGATAAAATTAACGCCGACTGTTTTGGCCGCCGCGTCCAGCGCCCGGGCCACTTCAAGGTAGCTGTCGGTACGGCAGCTTTCCGCCGCAATGGCGATGGGCGTCACGGAAATGCGCTTATTGATGATGGGCACGCCGTATTCGGCTTCAATATCTTCCCCGGTACGAACCAAATGCTCGGCGGTTTTGGTGATTTTGTCGTAAATGTTTTTACAAAACACTTTCACATCCGGATGGCCGCAGTCCCGCAGGCTGATGCCCATGGTAATGGTCCGCACGTCGAGTTTATTTTCCGCAATCATGCGATTGGTTTCAAAAATATCCTGTGTATTAATCATTCCTGTCCTCCTCATCCCCGTCAGCCGTGCTTAAACACGGTGCATGATTTGAAAAATATCTTCGTGCTGTACTTTAATGTCCACGCCCAGCGCTTCGCCCTTTTCCTTCATCAACGCCGCCAGCTCTTTCAGGCTGATGGTCGCCAGACCCATGTCCGCAATCATGACCATGTTGAAATAGCCATCCATGATATTCTGATTGATGTTGAGGATATTCACGTTTCGTTCCGCCAACACATTGCTGACCATGGCAATAATCCCCACTCTGTCCTGACC
>DATMYQ010000308.1:0-4830 GCA_035560935.1 Patescibacteria group bacterium
GTGATGGAATATGGATCATGATGTTTATACACGGGGTGGTAAAACGCATCAGCCGACGGAGAAACGAAAATGGAGGAGGCATAATTATGGCAAACCAAAAACGTATTGCGGCGGGGGATACCGCGCCGGATTTTAAACTGAAAGACAATAGAGGTAATGAGATTACCTTATCGGAATATAGAGGAAAAAAGGTGCTTTTGTCCTGGCACCCGCTGGCGTGGACGGGGGTTTGCGCCGAGCAGATGAAATCCCTGGAAAATAATCTGGCGGAATTTAAGCGTTTGAACACTGTTCCTCTGGGATTGAGCATTGACGCTTATCCGATAAAGAACGCCTGGGCCAAAGAACTGCAGGTCGCCGAAGTGAAATTGTTATCGGATTTTTGGCCGCACGGCGGAGTCGCTCAGGAATATGGCCTGTTCCGTGACGTGGAAGGTTTTTCGGAACGCGCCAATGTAATTGTTGATGAAAATGGCAAGGTGATTTGGGTGAAGGTATATGATATTCCCCAATTGCCGGATATTGACGAAGTGTTGGAGGTACTGCGCAAAGCGTAACCGACAATTGGTACAGGCACTCCTGAATAGGGGTGCCTTGTTGTCTTTAAAGAAAATACCCTGAATTTTATGTGATGAGGATAAAAGGGAGGGTTTGACTGTGTATGATGTCTGCATTATCGGCGCTGGCGTTGTAGGAATGAATATTGCCCGGGAGTTGTCGAAATATCAACTAAAAATCTGTGTGCTGGAAAAACGGGAAGACGTAAGCTGCGGCTGTTCGAAAGCCAATAGCGGCATTGTTCATGGCGGTTACTCCGATAAACCGGGCTCGTTAAAGGCGGAAGTTTGCGTGGCCGGCAACCGGATGTATGAAAAACTGGACCAGGAGCTTCATTTCGGCTATCGCCAGACGGGGTCATTAGTATTGGCGTTCCAGCCGGAAGAACTGGATACGTTAAAAGAGTTGTATGATAATGGCCTCCAAAACGGCGTGGGCGGATTGAAACTGATTGACGCGGTCCGGGTTCGGGAGCTGGAGCCGCATTTAAGCAGTGAGGTGCAGGGCGCGCTTTACTGCGCCAACGCCGGCGTAGTGTCGCCCTACGAGTTTGTGATTGCCCTGGCTGAAAATGCTGTGGCCAATGGCGTGGAATTATTTCTGCAAACGGAGGTAACCGCTATTGAGCCGGTGGTGGAGGGTTATCGCCTGACGGCGAGAGGCCGGGATTTTACCGCGGCTCATGTGATCAACTGCGCCGGGGTGTACTGCGACGCCATTGCGGCGATGGTCGGCGTCAGCGATTACAAAGTGACTCCACGGCGCGGCCAGTATGTGGTGCTGGACAAAGAACAAAACTATCTGGTAAATTCGATAATTTTCCAGGTTCCCACCAAGATGGGCAAGGGAATACTGGTGACCACCACGTATCATGGTAATTTGATGATTGGGCCGGACGCCCAGGACATTGACGATAAAGAAGACGTGAGTACGGACGAGGCGGCGTTGGAAGCCATTGTCCGCGCCGCGAGAAAATCCGTGCCGGGATTTGACATGAAGAAAGCGCTGACCTCTTTTGCCGGCAATCGACCGGTTGCCGACTGCAAAGATTTTGTCATCGAGGAGCGGCCCCGGAATTTCCTTCAACTGATCGGCATTGATTCGCCGGGGTTGACCTCTTCGCCGGCCATTGCGTTAAAAGTGGTTGAAAAATTGAAAGCAGCCGGGCTGGTGCTGGCGGTAAAACCGGATTTTATCGCCCGGCGCGCCCCGATTATTCATAAAAAAGATGACAGCTTTGCTGGCGGCATTAATGACAGTAATCCGGAGACGCATTTGATTTGCCGGTGTGAGCAGGTTACCGAGGCGGAAATTATTGATTGCCTTCGTCGTGGTTTGCCGGTGAATTCCCTTGACGGGGTCAAACGCCGCACCCGGGCCGGAATGGGCCGTTGCCAGGGCGCTTTTTGCGGGCCGCGGGTTCGGGAGCTGTTGGCGAGGGAATTGAATATACCAGCGGATGCAGTGGGAGGTCGGGGGCCAGCGTCTTCGCAGCTGGCGCAGCGGCTGCAGCGGGGGCAATTGACGAGATTGTAGGCGGGTTGGGTTAGCCGGTTATTCGCTTTAGCATGGTCAATAGTGATAAAATATGATACAATAATTCGCAAGTTGTTACGTTCTATGACTAGGAAGGTGTGGTGTGCGTGTATAGTTTTCCCGTGGAAGAGACGGAAAATTTTATGATGAAGGATTTCGCCAATTATTCCTGTGAAGATGTTCATTTGAGCGGTGCACTGTATTTGACCGAACGCCGCTTGGTTTTCGTCGGCTACGCTTTGACGCTTGACGATAAGTTTATGGAAGATATTCCTCTGGCCCAGATCAAGGAGCTGCGGGCGGAAAAAACTTTCTATCTGATTCCCAACGTGATTTCTATAGTGACGGCGCAAAATCGCCGTATCCGGTTTGTGGTAAAGAAACGTGATCAATGGCTGGCAAAAATCCAGGAGCAATTTGGCCAGCAATGATTGACTTTCGCCGGGAGTTTCTGTAAACTGTTTATAGTATCCGTTTAAACTGAATAAGGATGAATGGTGATGCCGGAGACACGGCAAGGTAAGAGAGGCGCTCCAGAGAGAAGATATCATAGGCTGAGAGTATCTTCATGCAAACCATACCTTGTTACCCCTTCGAAACCGCTAGGCTGAACATTGTTTGTAAGCCAGGCCGGGCTCGTACCCGTTAACAGCGATTGGAGATGACCGCGTAAGCGGTTAATCAGGGTGGAATCACGGGTAATACTCTCGTCCCTTGCGGACGGGAGTTTTGTTTTTTTGCAGGGGTAGAGCTTTTTCACCGCTTGTCTTAAAAAGTGAAACGTATTGATTAATATAAGGGGGAAGGATCATGGGAAATATTAAAATTACACTGAAAGACGGGGCCGTAAGAGAAGTGGCCGCCGGTACAACTTTGGCTGAGTTTGCCGCCAGTATCAGCCGGAACCTGGGTAAAAGCGCACTGGTTGCCAAGGTGGACGGACACATCGTGGACTTGAAAACGGTGTTGGAAAAAGACGCCGCCGTGGAATTTTTTACGTTCGAGGACAAGGAAGGCAAAGATGCGTTCCGCCATACCTCATCGCATATTTTGGCCCAGGCAGTGCAACGGCTGTTTGGAAAGGTCAAGCTGGGCATTGGTCCGGCCATCGCCAACGGTTATTATTATGACTTTGACACGGAGCACGTTTTTATACCGGAAGAGCTGGAAAAAATTCAGGCGGAGATGGATAAAATCGTAAAAGAAGACCTGGCGTTGGAGCGGGAAACCTTAAGCCGTGAAGCGGCGATCAAGATGTTTACGGAGCGGGAAGAACCGTATAAAGTGGAATTGATTCAGGATTTGCCGGAAGATGTGACGATTTCTCTGTATCGGCAGGGCGACTTCGTGGATCTGTGCGCCGGGCCGCATCTGTCGTCCACCGGCAAAGTGAAAGCGATTAAATTGCAGACCCTGGCCGGCGCGTATTGGCGGGGCGATGAAAAACGTAAGATGTTGCAGCGAGTTTACGGCACTTCCTTTGAAAAAAAGGCTGAGCTGGAAGCCTATTTGACGCTGCTGGAAGAGGCGGCTAAACGGGATCATCGCAAACTGGGGCGCGAACTGGATTTGTTCAGTATGCAGGACGAAGGGCCGGGTTTTCCGTTCTTTCACCCTAAAGGCATGGTTGTCCGCAACGAACTGGAAACCTTGTGGCGCAAGCTGCATGTGCAATACGGTTATCAGGAAATCAAAACGCCGATTATTCTGCATCAGAAGCTGTGGCAGCAATCCGGCCACTGGGATCATTACCGGGAAAACATGTATTTCACTTCCATTGACGAGGAAGGCTACGCGGTAAAACCGATGAACTGTCCCGGCGGGATGCTGATTTATAAAACCCACCATCATAGTTATCGGGAACTTCCCCTGCGGACCTGTGAACTGGGACTGGTGCACCGGCATGAACTTTCCGGCGCCTTGCACGGACTGATGCGGGTGCGCAGCTTTACGCAGGATGACGCGCATATCTTCATGCTGCCGTCGCAGATTAAATCGGAAATCCAGGGTGTGATTGAACTTTTCAATAAAATCTACAGCATCTTCGGCTTGTCCTGGCATGCGGAACTGAGCACCAAACCGGAGAAAGCGCTGGGTTCGGATGAAATTTGGGAGATCGCCACCACCGCCTTACGGGAAGCCATGGAAGAGCTGGACATGAAGTTTAAAATCAATGAAGGCGACGGCGCTTTCTATGGTCCGAAAATCGATTTTCACCTCCAGGACTCGCTGGGACGTACCTGGCAGTGCGGCACGATCCAGCTGGACATGCAGATGCCGGAACGCTTTGATTTGACTTATATCGGTGAAGACGGACAGAAACATCGTCCGGTGATGGTTCACCGGACCGCCTATGGCAGTATCGAACGGTTTATTGGAATTCTGATCGAGCATTTTGCCGGGGCGTTTCCGCTGTGGTTGGCGCCGGTGCAGGTTAAGATCCTGCCGATTACCGATCGCAGCATTCAATACGCCCAATATTTGGCCAAGACGCTGCGTTCCGCTGATCTGCGGATCGAAGTGGATGAACGCAACGAAAAAATCGGTTACAAAATTCGGGAAGGCCAGATGCAAAAGATTCCCTACTTGCTGGTTGTCGGCGATAAGGAAGAAGAAAATAGCACTGTGGCTGTGCGTAAACGGGGCCAGGGGGATGTGGGGGCGCTACCGGTCAACCAGTTCTTGCATCAACTGATTGATGAAGTGGCGGAAAAGTCGCTCAAGTTATAATTTGAC
>DATMYQ010000309.1:0-2595 GCA_035560935.1 Patescibacteria group bacterium
TTACAACTGTAATTGGTTTTTGTCAATCGCTAAAATTCTGCATTCAACCATATCAGGTAAGCGGTCAGATAATAAAAAACGCGGAACAAAGTCCGCGTAGAACCATCGGGCAAAGCGCAGAAGCAGCTTGAAAATTTAGACAAGCCCGTCAGCGAACGAATCATAGTTTATTTGCTGGATCGGATCGACGGCTGCAAAAACCCGCGGCATTTTGGCGAACCGCTGAAAGAAAATTTGGGCAGATTATGGCGGTATAGAGTGGGCGATTATCGGATTGTGTGCGAAATTCAGGAGGAGAAAGTTGTTGTTCTGATACTGGCGATTGCCCACCGGCGCACAGTTTACAACTATTGACAAATGACTGCAAACAACATCTGATTCGTAACCGGTCCCTATAGGATATTTTTATCTTTCAGAATCGATAACGTGATGTTACGGGCATTCACGCCATCCGCCCGCTCTTTTCCCTGAATGTTCGTGGCAAAAACGTATACCTTTCCCGCATTTTCCACATAACCGACAAACCAGCCGTTGACACTGTGGCCGTTCACAATTCCCGTTCCGGTTTTTCCCGACAGCGTGGCCGTGCCCTGTTCCGGCACTTTGATGATGTTTTTCACAATATCGATATTGCGTCGCGAAAAGGGCAGCTCATACGTATATAGCTTTCTGAGCAGCTCTACCTGTTCCCACGGTGAAATTTTCAGCGAGGATTCTACCCAAAAGTCTTTCATGTCACCGGAAAGATCGCCGTTGCCATAGCCGCTTTGTGCTAAATATCGTCCCAGCGCTTGTTTGCCTACCGCAGCGTCGCTTTCAGCAAAATACCAGCTCACCGATTGAGCCATCGCCGAAGCCAGCGTCTGGTCCCGGTTCCAGCGTTCAAAGGGGTATACAGTTCCATCCCAGACCCGCGAAGTATGCTCATCCTGCAAAATTCCCGTCTCCAGCCCCACCAGTGAACTGATTATTTTGTAAGTGGAGTCCGGCGAGACGCGCTGCCGGCTGTTTGCCTCGTGATATAGCCGGTATTGTCCTTTTTCCATATCAAACAACACAAAGGCACCATCATACTCCTGAAAATAACGGCTCAGGTCCTCGTGGATAACCGGTTGCGCCGGCTCCGGTGCCGGCGCTCCTCCCGGCCATGCGGCCTGAGACGCTCCCGGCGCATTGGTCAATACGAAACATCCCAGCAGCAGGATCATGCCACGTTCCCGCAGCCGCCTGACCATCGTGTTTTTTCTATACCCGGCGATCATGCTGATCCGATTGCGAAGGTGATTCTTACCGCTGGCCAGCCCGGCGCTCGTATACTCGCACAAGGGCTGCGCATAGTGCTCCAGTAAAGAAATCATCGCCGTACCATATCCTTTATATTCCTCCGCTGCCAAAACCGAAAGCACCGCTGCGTCACAGGCCAGTTCCCGGTCCCGGCGCATTTGACGAAACGCACACCAGATCATGGGATTAAACCAATGAATGATTTGTAAGAACGTGATGATCCAGTTCGTATACAAGTCACCTCGGCGCAAATGAGCCAGTTCATGCAGCAGAACAAACCGTACATCCCGGTACCCGATCTGGTCCGCCAGGTTGACCGGTACAACAATCCGGGGCCGGACCACGCCCACCACCATCGGACTTTTTATCAGCGGTGATTCAATGAGTTCCGGCGAGTACCGAAGCTGCATCGTTTGCCGGCATATAGCGAGCAAACGTAACATCCGTTCATCAGTGACCCGCTTTCCGCTGTTGACCAGCCGGCGGGTCCGTCCGGACAAATAAATCATATACCCGGTCAGCGCCGCCACCCCGGACAGCCAAAGGCCCAGCAGCGCCATGGCCCCGGTATCGTAGCCAGGCCGTGTTACCGGCAGCGTTTCCTCATCAGTAAAATCACTCGTTCCTGCCGCCGGTCGTTCGGTGCCGGTTCCACGATATATTTCCCGGCCATTTTCCAGACGGAAGCCTTGAACCCCTAACGCCTGATCAGTCAGCGAATGAACCAGTGAAAACAGACCCGCCGAACTCTCCGGCGCCCAAGGAATCAGCAGCTTCAACACCAGCAAAAACCATATCAGGTACTGCCAGCCGGCACTCACTCTGCCCTGCAGGGTTTTCCTGATCAATAGGAGAAAGCCCGCCAGAAAGCCTCCCATAAACGAAGAATACAGCAGCCAGGAAACATATAAATCCAGTCCCACGCGTAATCCTCCTTTATTTCTCCTTGCGGTCCAGGATGTTCTTTAGCGCCGCTATTTCATCCCGGGACAAATCCTGTTCTTCTAGAAAATTGGCAAACATCACATTCAGCGAGCCGCAAAATACTTTTTCCAGAAAAGAGCGGCTTTCCGCTTTGACGCATTCCGATTCTGCCACCAACGGATAATAGACATAGGCCCGGCCTTCTTTGTTAAAGGCCAGTGCTTTTTTTTTGACCAGCCGCCCCAGCAGGGTTTTAATGGTGTTGGGTTTCCAGGTTGTGACACCGTCAAACTTCTGAATCACTTCGTTGGCCGTCTGTGGTGCCTTCGTCCATAACACTTTCATGATCTGCCATTCCGTATCAGAAATTTGTGGTAATGTCGACAT
>DATMYQ010000310.1:0-19715 GCA_035560935.1 Patescibacteria group bacterium
GTTATAAAATATTTTTTTGCAGACTAGCGGGAGGAGACAGAAACTATGAATCATAAATTCTGGCAGAATAAAAGCAGGATGAAATTATTGGGAATGGCAGCTCTGATTCTGGTACTTTTCCTGGGTATCCTGCAAATAACCCAGAAAAAATCGCAAAGCAGTTCCAGTACCAATACCAAACAGCAAACCACTGTCGATGTATTGACGGTACCGCGCGCGGAGCTGGCCAAGCGCATATCACTGACCGGCCAGACGGTCCCGGAAGCCCAGGTCGATATTGCCGCCAAGTACCAGGGAAAAGTAACCGCGGTATACGCAGAGCTGGGACAAACAGTAACGGCCGGACAGGAACTGATCATTCAGGACACTGGTGATATTGAACTGACGATTCATCAGAATCAGGCGGCATACCATCAAGCATCGGCCGATGCGATCACCAACGAAGTCTCCTTTCAAGCCAACTATGATAAAGCGATGGCAGCCTACCAACTGGCCGTCACCAATTATCAGCGCTACAAGTCTCTGTACTCAGCCGGCGCTATTTCCCGCCAGCAGTTAGACGCCAGCGAACAGCAACAGGCCGATACCAAGGCAGTATTAGATTCACTGGCCAATCAAATGAAAACTGGTTCCACTCCGGCCTCGGTGGAATCTGCTCAAGCGGCGGCAAGCAAGGCTCAATATATAGTCGGTTCGGCGGAAAAGCAGCGAGACGATTTAATTTTGCAAGCCCCCCGCTCCGGTATGATCGGCTACCGTCAGGTAGAAGTCGGTAATATGGTGCAAGCCGGTCAAAAACTGTTAAGCATCGTGGACAACAGCCATATCTATGTTGACTGTCAGGTATCGGAACAGGATTTAGCCGCTCTGGCGCTGGGCATGGATGTAAATGTGCAAATTGAATCCTTAGGAAAATCATTCCCTGGTAAAATAACGTATATCAGCCCGTCCATCGATACGCAAAACATGGCCTTTTCTCTGCGTATCGCTCTAACCAATCCCGATGCTTCCCTAAAAAGCGGTATGTTTGCCAAAACCATCATCCAGGCAATCTTACGTCCCAATGCACTGGTTGTCCCCAAGGATGCCGTCCTGGAGAAAAACGGCAAATCTTATGTATACGTCATCACTGGGCAAAACACAGTGGAAGAACGGGTGGTTCAGATTGGTGCCCGCGGTGATCAGCAGGTAGAAGTATTAACCGGCCTCACTGAGGGAGAGCAGATCGCCGCCAATAATCTATCGCGTTTAAAAAACGGCATGGCGATTGTCCCCCATCCGGTCACCCTGGGTGACAAGGGGGAATAGCCATGAATATCACACGTTTTTCCATCCAACGTCCGGTAGGTATCACGATGATTGTGGCGCTGTTCGTCGTTCTGGGGCTTTTCAGTTTTTCCCGGATTGGTGTCGAGCTGCTGCCCGCGCTCAACACACCCTATGTCACCGTCAGTGTAAGCTACCCGGGGGCGGGAACGGCAGAAATCGAGCAGGATATCATTAAACCCCTGGAAAATTCATTATCCTCCTTGTCCAATTTAAAGCATATTACGTCCATGGCCCGTCCGGAAAAAGCCAATATCATCCTGGAATTCGAATTTTGGGCCAATGTGGACACATCCGCCATCGATGCCACTCAATATGTCAATAAAGTGCAGAGCAAATTACCTACCGGTGCGCAAGCTCCGGTGGTAACCAAACGGGATGTGAACGCCACCCCGATTATGGAAATCTCCGTGCTGGCGGATAAACCGCTGTCCGACGTCTATTCACTGGCCAACGATGTATTTATAGAGAGGTTGCAGCGGGCCGGCGGCGTATCCGACGTCCAACTGGACGGCGGCCGGGATAAAGAAGTCGCGGTAGAGGTCGACAAGGATAAACTCTCCTACTTTAACATTGCGTTAAACCAGATCGCCAACCGTATTCAGCAGGAAAATCTGCTGACACCGGGCGGATCCGTATTTACCGACAAAAAAGAGACCAGTGTCCGTCTGACGGCCCAGTACACCTCGCCGGAAGAGCTGGCCTCCATTCACGTGACCAATACCAAGGGAGTCAGCATCCCGCTGACGGACCTGGCCACGGTAAGGGAACAGGATGCCCGGGTGACCCGTTACGCCCGGACCAATGGCCAGGACGTTGTTTCCATGACAGTGTACAAGAACAGTGATGCCAATCTGGTGGATACGGCCAAAGCAGCCAAAGCCCAATTGGAAACCCTGCAAGCCGAATATCCGGATTATCATTTTGTCATCGTAACCGACCAGTCCCAATATGTGGAGTCTTCGTTGCACAACACCCTGGGATCGCTGGTGGAGGGGCTATTCACCACCGGACTGGTACTGTTCCTCTTTCTGCGGGGCTGGCGTTCCACGGCTGCGGTACTGGTGGCGATCCCCACATCGTTAATCTCCACTTTTTTCGCCATGTATTTTGCCGGGTTTACCTTTAATATGATGTCACTGATGGGGATGTCGCTGTGTGTCGGCATCCTGGTCGACGATTCCATTGTCGTGCTGGAAAATATTCACCGGCATTTGCAGATGGGAAAAGACGCCGCCACCGCGGCGGAAGAAGGCCGGAACGAAATTGGTATGGCTGCTATTGCCATCACCCTTTGCGACGTCATCGTCTTTATGCCGATTGCCTTCATGAGCGGCATGACCGGACAATATTTCCGGCAATTCGGCCTGACCATTGTCTTTGCTACCCTATTCTCGCTGTTTGTTTCCTTTACCTTAACGCCAATGCTGGCCTCACAATTGTTTAAACATGGTGTAAAAGAACCTACCGGCCGAGTATGGGATTTCATGAATCAACTGGAGGCAACAGCCATTCAAAAATATGAGCGGCTGCTGATCTGGAGCCTGGACAATTCCCGCAAACTGGTGGTTGGCATCATTGCCATCTTTTTCGCCACCGTCGCCCTGATTCCCACCGGCATCATCGGCGCCGAGTTTATGCCGCAAACCGATGAAAACAGCTTTCGCATATCGGTGCAGTTACCCGTCGGCACAAATATTGACCAAACCAGCGTGTCGATCCGGGAAATCGAAGACTATTTAACGACGATTCCTGAAGTCACAACCTACCTGTCCAACGCCGGTTCGCCCGCTGGCAACTATGGCGGGCTCAGCGTACAAATGGTGGATAAAAAAGACCGCAGCCGCAGCGTTTGGCAGGTCAGTGACCAAGTACGGCAGTTTCTGAAGACGAGGATGCCGCAGGCCATCACCCAGGTTAGCGCCACGCAGTCTTCCATCGCCGGGGTATCCGGCGGCACGGGGACCGGTGGCAATGGGCCCAACACTGCCGGAGTACAAATTGAACTGAAAGGCGCCCGCCTGGACAGCATTGTCACCGCTGCTGCCCGCTTACAGGAAATTTTACCTCAGGTCAAAGGAATTAAAGACGTACGCAGTTCTTATTCAGAAGGCGCACCGGAACTGCAATTGACCGTAGACCGGGAAAAACTGCGTTATTACAAAACCACGGTCAATGATGTAAACAGCGTATTTAACGCATCCATCACCGGTTTCCAGGCAGGCTACTTCACTAATGACCCCAATAATGACGGTCAGGACACTAAAATCTACGTCCGGCTGAAAGGCAGCGACGGTTTTAAAGCATCCGATTTTCGTTCCCTGCCGATCCAGTCGACCAATGGCCTGGTGAAGCTTAGCGACGTAGCCCGGGTAGAAGACGGCGTGGGACCGGTGATGTTGCGCCGGGTGGACAAACAGGAATCCATCAACATTTCCGCCAATGTTACGGATCGCCCATTACAGGAAGTGTTGGACGATATCGCCCAACGCATCAAACCCGGTGATTTGGGTTCCAACGTCTCATACCGTTTTACCGGACAAGCGGACAACATGAAAAGCACCTTCAGTGAAATGGCCCAGGCGCTGGGATTGTCACTGATCCTGGTCTATATGCTGCTGGCCGTTTTGTATGAGTCGACCACCACTCCGGTCATCCGGATGTTTTCCCTGCCGCTGGGTATGATTGGTTCGCTGCTGTTCCTGGCCATCACCCGCAATACCATCAACCTCTATTCCCTGATCGGTGTGTTGGTCATGGACGGTCTGGTTGCCAAAAACGGCACATTGTTGCTGGACTATACACTAACGTTGATGCAGGAAGGAATGAACGCCCGTGATGCATTGATCGAAGCGGGGAAAACCCGTCTGAAACCGATTTTCATGACCACTTTGACCATGGTTGTCGGCATGTTGCCAACGGCACTCGCCATGACCGCCGGCTCAGAAACCCGGGTCAGCATGGCCTGGGTGTTGATCGGCGGCCTGCTGTCATCCACTGTCTTTACCCTGATTATTATTCCCATCATCTTTCTGCATTTTGAAAAACATCCGATTCGCAGCTATCTGCGCCAAATACCTGCTATTTGCCAACGTCTGAAACTCAAACTAGCCCGATAAAATTCAGTATAGAACCAAAATCATCTGTCTCTTTCGTTAGGTACTGCCTATATAACCCTTTCGTCAACAACAAAAGAGTCGTGCCGGAACATTGGCTTCCGTACGACTCTTTTTTGCTGTTAAGATTATCCTCCGCCCGGTTAATCTTTAAAAAGGATAAGCCCCACATAGGACACAGTGTTTTCTCCGTTGTCATACGGAATTCCCAAAGCCGTTTCCAAATGAAAGACATCAATTCCATAGGCTTCCACGGAAGCAAAGGCATTTTCCGGTGACCGGCATTTTTCATGATCAAGATAAGCGCACCGGGAACAAAATTCACATGATCCTGCATTCAGCGGTAAAAGTTCTGAGAATCTGTACATAGTGCTAATACGATCCAAAATTTTCCGAAAGGTTCCGTCGTGGATTTTTTTGGCGGCAAACATCCCTTTCACATCAACCGAGTTGGCGATCTGATGCACAGTCTGAAAAAGCAAGCCTTGTTTAAATTGCAGCGCTTGGTTCATCACTTCGTCAAAAGTGCCGATCGCCGGCGGACAGACCCAACTGGCGTTATAGTTTCCACAAACATTCTGCTCACAGGCCGTTCTGAAGTCCCTGACAAACTGGAGCTGCGATACCTGGGCAATGCCGGCATGACTGGCTTTTAAATCCAGCGCACTTTGAATCAGTCCATTGAAAACCTCTTTCATTTCCACCAGCACCTCCATGTCATCCTTCGTTACAAATCAACGTTTCCCCGCCTTTCAACAATACTCGATCCACCAATAGTCACTGTCATTATCGCCTGTTTGATTTTTGCCGCCAGACCTTTCATTTTTATCGTGGGCACGGCGCAAATCGATATCCGGACTCCCTTCGCCAGTGGCACCAGGAAAATATAATCTTTCTTCAAAATATAGCACACCGACTCCGGCTGTTCACACGGAATAGTAAGGAAAAATCCCGAACGATAGGGCAGCATCAAAAGAGCGGCGGTGTTTGCCTCTTCACTAAATATGGCAGCCCGCTTTTTAATGATCTGCAACGCTTCCCGGCGCTCCCGGTCACTCTTTTCCACCAACTCCGGTTGAGCATAAATCGCAGCCAATATCCTGGATGCGCCCCGATTTATACTGGACCAGGTGGCCCGGCTGGTATATTGATTGGTTTGGAAAAACTCTTCCGCCGTTTCGGCATTTTTCGCCACGCAAACCATGGCTCCGGCCCGCTGACCGTATAAAGTAAAACTTTTGGACATACTAAAGCAAATAATCGGCAATACCGATTCCGGCAAATCACCTAACAAGGAAAAAAACGCCCGGCTGGCCTGCGGGTCTTCCGTATAATCCAAATAAGCCACATCAATGGCCAAAACAATAGATTTCCCGCTGTCGGCCAGCTTACCGGCCAATTGAAGAACCACTTTCCATTCTTCCAGCGTCATGCTGTAACCGGTGGGATTATGAGCCGGAGTATTTAAAATGACAACCAACCGCTCCTGTTTTTCTAGAATTGCGGTCATCTTTTCTGTCAGTGCTTTAATATTAAAGACATCCCTGTCAAAAAGGTCAAAAGCAGCCAATTGCCTTTGGGCATCCTCAGCAATGGATTTGTAGGGTCCCCAGCACCATTCGCCGGACAGCACCGTGTCGCCTACGCTGGTATAATTAGCGATAATATTATGCAGAGCACCGGTTCCGCCCGGAGTAGCCACCGCTTTTATATGAGCCTTCGGACGAAATTCACGGAACACATGCTGCGTCACCGCGTCCAGGTATTCCTGCGTCCCTTCCAATGGCGAGTAGGCCACCACTTCGCTCATCGGCAATGAACGATAGAGCGCCTCCACCGTTGGCAGGCAGAAAATGCTTTCCGTTTCATCCAGAAAAGTTCCCGGTGCGGCATTGATCACTACCGCTTTCCCAAATGTTTGTTTTGCCGCATTGGCTTCGCTGACCACGGCAAATATTTTGTCCGGTGAATACTTCCCCCAGGTATGCGGTGCTGTCAGTTTCATGAAAAATTCCCCCGTGATAATTTATGCTCTCTATTCATACAGTCTATTATAAGGCTTTTGCGCTTGTAAAGCAGCCGTTTCCTTTCGTATACCGTTACCGTTGCAAATACGTTCTATTCTATCACTCCAGTATCACCAAATACAGATAATAACTTGTACTAACATATGATAAAATGTATAATTGTTATGACTTTAATCCAGCAGGGCCTGTCGGGCCCTATAATGTATATCAGGAGGGGTATTGTGAAAACATGGTTTAAAAAGGTTGCGGCACTGATGGCTATTGCCTTACTGACTCTGGCGTTGGCCGGATGCGGCGCCGCAGAAAAAAAAGATCCTGCCAAGGATAGTGCGGCGGATGCCATTAAGAAAAAGGGCAAGCTGGTTGTCGGAACCGCTACCGGTTACTATCCGTTTGAAATGACGGACAAAGCCGGTCAATTGGTTGGTTTTGACATTGCGGTTGCCAAACAACTTGGTAAAGAACTGGGCGTTGAAATTGAATTTCAAAACTACGCTTTCAGCGGGCTGATTCCTGCTTTGCAGGCCAATAAGGTCGACCTGGTGATTGCCGGTATGACCATTACTGACAAGCGAAAAGAAGTGGTGGATTTTTCCGATTCCTACTTCACTTCCGGTCAGGCGATGCTGGTCAGCAAAAAATATCCCGATGTGAAGAAATGGGAAGACTTAGACAAAAAAGGCAATGTCATTGCTGTTTCCATGGGAACGACTGCCGACCAAACCGCGTCGAAAATGTTTAAAAATGCTGAAGTAAAGAAATTTGAAGGTTCTGCGCTGGCCGGTCTGGAATTACTCAACGGTAACGCAGTAGCCGTTATCCATGAAGTACCCTGGGTTGCTGTTTATAACAAAATGAACAGCGATACCACCTATGCTATCTTGGAACCCTTTACCACCGAGGAATTGGGCATTGCCGTTCCCAAAGGCAACGAACAGCTGCTGGCTGAAATCAATAAGTTCGTCAAAAAATACAAAGCCGGTGCAGATTATAAAAACGACTACAACTACTGGTTCGTCGATATGAAATGGTGGGATTCCGTTCCCCCCAAAAAATAACATTCACCTCACCGATAGGAGAATAACCAATGTATCATTTAGAATTTGGCGTATTGGTTGAGTATCTGCCGTCCATTTTGGACGGCTTACTCATGACAATCAAAATTTCCATCATGTCCATTATTACAGGCACCATACTGGGCATATTAGGGGCATTGTGCCGCATCTCCGATAATTTTTTTCTCCGTAGCCTGGGCAACATCTATGTGGAGTGGATCCGCAATACGCCACTTTTGATTCAAATCCTGTTTATCTATTTTGGGCTGGGCGTCTTTTTCAAGCTGGCGCCTATCGTTGCCTCCGTACTGGCCCTGTCCTTCTTTGCCGGAGCCTATATTACGGAAATCATCCGGGCCGGCATCCGTTCCATCCATAAAGGCCAGCGCGAAGCGGCCCTTTCGATTGGCATGACCGAATGGCAGGCCATGTATTTGATCATCCTGCCGCAGGCGATCAAGCGAATCTTACCACCTTTGGCCGGACAGTTCATTACTTTGGTCAAAGACTCTTCGCTGGTGTCGGTCATTGCGGTGACCGATCTGACCTATGTGGCCAAAAACATCGTCACTACCACCTTCCGGGCGTTCGAAGTATGGCTGGCGATCGCCGTTTTCTACTTTATACTTTCTTTCGGCCTGTCACTGGCTGTAAGAAACCTGGAAAAGAGGCTGGCAGAAAGTGATTAAGTTAAACGGAATATCGAAAAATTTTGGTCCACTGGAAGTGCTGAAAAATGTTTCCATGACCGTGGGTGCCGGCGAAGTAGTCGTCGTCATCGGTCCCAGCGGATCGGGAAAAAGCACTCTGTTGCGGACAATTAACGGTTTGGAAACCATTGAAGCCGGTGAAATTGTGATGGATGGCATTTCGGTCCACTCCAGCAAAGAGAATTTGCACACGACGCGTCAACTGACTGGTATGGTGTTCCAACAATTTAATTTGTTCAACCACAAAAATGTACTGGATAATATCACGATGGGTCCCATTCACGTTCAGGGAAAGTCAAAGAAAGAAGCCGAAGAGATTGCGATAAACCTGCTCCAAAAAGTAGGTGTACCGGAAAAAGCCAGTGTATATCCTTCAAAGCTTTCCGGCGGCCAACAGCAGCGGGTAGCTATCGCGAGAGCCCTGGCAATGCATCCGAAAGTAATGCTGTTTGATGAACCCACCTCGGCGCTGGATCCGGAGATGATTTCCGAAGTGCTGGACGTAATGAAAAGTCTGGCTCAGGATGGCATGACGATGATCGTTGTCACCCATGAAATGGGATTCGCTCGTGAAGTCGCTGACCGCGTTGTGTTTATGGCGGACGGCGCCATTGTGGAAGAAGCAGCCCCGGCGGATTTCTTTTCCCAACCGAAAAACGAACGCACCAAGCAGTTTTTGAGCAAAATTTTCAATCACTAGCAGCTATAACAGGAGAGGGAGCGTGCTGAAACAAATGTTGCAGCCCGCTCCCTCTCCTGTTTGTATATCAATATCAAAAAAGCAATGACCCGGTGCTTGCTTTTTCCTATGGTAAATTAACACTTAACATTATTTCCAGTATCTAATTCAGCATTGTTGATTTCTTCCCACCCGTAAGCCAATTGTGAAAGGGGCTTCCCACGCGATATTATTCGCTTATCCACCACCACGCCACCCAGGCGTTCGTAAAAGCCACGAGCCAAGTTATTATCGGCCAGCACCCAAACGATTAGCGAACCTACCTTTTGCGCAATAAACCGATGCAGCACTGTCTGAAATAAACTCCGCCCAATCTTGCGTCCCTGAAATTCCCTGCAAAGGTAAAGTGCCGTTACTTCCCGCGCAAAGCAGTCATGGGTTTGATCGATACTGGCAGCAATAAAACCTACAATATTCCCTTTGTCATTTTCTGCAACATACATGAATTCACGGTTTCCCGGTCCAAACAAGCGTTTTTCCCAACTACAGCTCAGTTTTTCACAAGTTTGTGCCGCTAAATAAGATTGCGGCATAATTCCTTGATATACCCACTGGTAGCTTTGTAAGTGAGTTTGCGCAATGGCCGTTAAATCTTTCCGTACAGCGAGACGGATTATCATAAACACCACCTATTCTGCTTCAAACACGCTTATTTGCCATGACAGTGCTTGAATTTTCGTCCACTTCCACAAAAACACGGTTCATTACGGCCTGATTTAACAGTACTTTCTTTATTGCCATTTTCATCTGATCTTTCCTGGTATTTCAGCACTTGCATAACTTCTTCGGCCAGTCTGCCCTGACGAAGCAATTCCGCCATAATTTTCATAGAGGGTTCCGCATGAGCAAAAAACGACTTATACGCTCCACATAAATAGTTCAGGGGTTCGTCATCGTCCATCTCCACAAAGCGATTCTTGGGACATTCGCCGTTACAGGCAAACAGGAATTTGCATTGCCGGCAAATATTCGCCAGCTTATCTCGCTTATTCTGTCCGAATTGCCGTTGGCCCTTAGATGTCGCTAACTCGGTCATGGAGGTTCGCAAAATGTTACCCAAAAAATAATCCGGCTCGACAAAATGGTCGCAGGAATACAAATCTCCATTGTCTTCCAACGCCATCCCCTGACCGCAGGTCGGTGAAAAAATGCAGAGAGTCCCCGCCATTCCCAGCCAGCCCGCCAACGCACCATCAAAATTCAGGACAAACATCCGTCCGACGTCATTCCGGACCCATTCGTCAAATATAGCTATCAGGAAACGTCCAAACGGTTCCGGGCGGACGGACCGGGCGGTGACCCTGTCCCCTTCCTGATAACCACTTTCATTATCCCGTTCCACAATTGGGATGAATTGAAGATAGGAAGTCTTGGCCTCATCCCGGAAAAACCGATAAACCTTCAACGGATAATCCGCATTTTTCGCGTTGACAGTACAGAGAATATTAAACTCCACCCGGTGTTTTTGCAGCAAACGAACCGCTTTCATCACCCGCTCAAAAGTTCCGCTTCCGCCTTTATCCTTACGATAAATATCATGAAGCTCCCGCGGTCCGTCCAGGCTCAACCCCACCAAAAAATTGTTGTCATAAAAAAAACGGCACCACTCGTCATCCAGTAAAATTCCATTTGTTTGGAATGTATTCTCGATAATGGTGCCAGAAATTGCAACACTTCTTTGAAATTCCACAGATCGTTTAAAAAAGCCAAGCCCCATCAGCGTCGGTTCCCCGCCCTGCCAGGCAACGATTACCCGTGATCCCGCGTGAGCCGAAAACAGCTGCCGGATGTATGCATCGTGAACTTCATCAGACATACGGAATGTACTGCCCGGATACAGTTTATCTTTTTTCAGAAAAAAACAGTATGCACAGTTGAGATTGCAATCTGCCCCTGTAGGCTTGGCCATAATATGAAAAGTTCTGTGGCAAACGGTTGCCGCAGTGTCAGAAATTGGACTCACGAAATTCACCTCATCGCTGATCCGCACGGACCGTCCAGCTCCTCACCCTAATTACACCAAATTCCATTGAAAAGTCACGTTGAAAAAAAGGATCACGCCCAATATCAAAATAATGAACGCCAGAAAAAAACTGGGATTCATCACAATCTGTCCCGGCTTTTGTCCCAACATTTGCACCATTTTGTAGAACTGATACATTCCCACCGCCAGCGGTACTGTACCGACAAACATGAGAAAAAGGCCAATGGTATTGCCTGCACCGGGCCTAATCGACGATAAGGTCCCGCCGGCCATCGACTCCAGCACCTTAATCATGGCAAAACCAAAACTAATAAATGCCATCGCCGTCCGTACCCAAGCCAATAGTGTCCGTTCCGCTGCCAATATCGTCCGTATTGAAGCCAGTTCATCTGAAGTCAGCGGCTGATGGAGTCCGGCCTTCGACTGGGAAACAGCCATTTTTTCATCTCTCATTTAGTCAATGGTTCCCGATAGCTGTGCGGCACGTTTTTGTTTTTGTTTCTTGGAATAATAGGACGTGAATAATGCCGCAGATACCATCACCACATTATCAATGACTTCAAAAATCATTCCATGGGTTGGAAAGAGCGTCAGTTTCAGCGTCGCATCAATAAAACTAATCAAAAATGCACTTCCCCAGGTAGCGGTAATGAGATTGTTGGCACGCAAAAAAGAGGGGGAGGTCCACAGAGATGGATCTGTCTGTTGTTTCGCATATTCAGCCGTAAACGGCTTTTTCATAAGTATGGAGGCCCAGGTAAATGCGGCAAGCGTACCATGAGATAACATGCCCAAATGCTGTAACACCCACATATTTTCCATAATCGGTACAGTAATCAGGGCAAAGCCAAAAAATATCAACCCACCCCACAATAAGGCCCCTTTGTGCAAACCAACCCAGGCCTGATATACACAAATGACGGCGGCAACCACAATGCCCACTTTTATCATAAAAAACGGATTCATAATAGGCAGACTGATAATAATCTTAAAAGACACCCAAGGGGCAAAAGCCATAACCATTGACCAAAAGCTCACAATTTTCTCTCCTTATTCCCTGCATATCGATTATTGCCGTGACGCAACCATCATTTACGATTTGTAGCTGTCCGGTTTTTCTAAAGGTTTGGTCGGGTAGGGTGAAAATTCGATATGGAAATTAGGCGTTTCATCCAGATTGATTTCCGCATCGGTTACCGTCAAGTCCAGTACATGCCCCCCCTTTTGAGAGTCATCGGAAAGGAAGTGCAGATGATAGCCGGCGGCATTAGTATTACCCATATAGGCCGGCAGCCAAAAACCCACCAATCGTCCGGATATCTCCGAATAATCAAAAACACTCTGTTCGTTGATGGCCTCGGAAAGCAACGGATACGGCGGATCGTAAGGGCCTACGCTGCGCACCTTGACCGCTTTGAACTTTCCTTTAATGATAATGGCGTATGGCAGGTCGTTTCGCTTGCGGAGCTGATCCAGCTCTGTTTTCAGTGAACTCAGCGTTAACCCCTCTGATTGAAGCTTTTTCGTTATGTCGGGTGCAAAAAATTTCACGGCGTAAAAAGGAGTTTGTACATTATCTTTCTCCTCGGTAACTTTACCATCTTTCGCCGCTTTATAGACTTTCCCGTCCAATACGATCATTTCGCCATCCAGACCACTAAACGTTCCCAGCCCCATATCGCCCTGCGACTTTACTTTTTGCACAGTCGCCACACCGTCATAATTTCCGGCCAGTAATGCTTCAATGGTTGATCCCTGGTAAATCGTTTCCCGGTCAATCGCCGGACCGGCAAAAACAGTCGAAGCAAACAGTACAAAAAAACACAATGATATAATTACTCTTTTCATGAATAAACCTCCTCTGCATAACTTAAATGATCACTGGTTCAAAAACCGCTTTTGTTATTTTCGTCACAACAGAGGTTTTTCCTTTTATTTAGCAGGCAAAAAGTAAAAGACGTTCAAAACAATTATGTTCTGAACGTCTTTTCTTTTAATCCTATTACTGACATTTGCCAAAACTGACAGAGCGATGTTAACTAATCAATTCCATACCTAATTTGATAGCTTGCTCGTTCAGTTCTTCTGTTCCTTTAGGTACCCGGTTAAGCACAGCTTTAGTCAGGGATTTCACCGAAACTACTCCCGTTATCTTCGCTATGGCTCCCAATGCAACAATATTGGCAAATAATGTTTTCCCCAGTCCAGCCTGCGCAGTATAGGTAATAGGCAGCTCATATATTTTTTGTAGCTTTTTTTCAGGGATCTTGCCTACAAATTGGCTGTCAGTAATTAATATACCGTCTTCGGTAAGATCAGCAGTATATTTTTTGCACGCCTCCTGGCTCATGGCCAATACAACGTTTGGTACGGTTATTTTAGGATAATGAAGCACGTTATGGGAAATAATCACTTCCGACTTGCTGGATCCTCCCCGGGCTTCCGGTCCGTACGATTGCGATTGTATCGCATTTTTCCCATCCAATAATGCCGCTTCAGCCAGAATAATTCCTGCCAAGATTAATCCTTGACCGCCGGTTCCGGACAAACGCAACTGCTGCATATTAATTCGCTCCTTTCTGTGCTCTGATTATAACTTTTTCGTATTCAGCAGTATATTCCGGCGCTTGAGCGTTATATAGGACACCAATCGGGAACTTATCGGTCTTTTCTTCTTCTGTTAGTTTTTCATAAGCTGCCAGCATAACACCATGCTCTTTTTGCAGTTTCATCATATGGGCCGCAGAACCTTTCTTATTCTGGCGTCCATAAGAAATCGGACAGGCGCTGATCGCTTCGATAACACTAAAGCCCTTGTGCTCTATCCCCTGTGCAATCACATCGGACAATAGCTTAGCATGAAAGGTTGTGGCCCGGGCAATAAAGGTTGCTCCCGCGCCTTTGGCTAAATCATATAGATCAAAAGGGCGATCGACCGTTCCATAAGGTGCGGTTGTAGCCTTCGAATCAGTCGGAGTCAGCGGCGAGTATTGACCACCGGTCATACCGTAAATATTATTGTTATAGATAACCATGGTAATATCAATATTGCGTCTGGCGGCATGGATGAAATGATTGCCGCCTATGGCGGTTGCATCACCATCACCGCTTACGACGATTATGTTCAGACGCGGTTCAGCCAGTTTCACACCGGTCGCTACCGGCAAAGCCCTTCCATGTGCCGAGTGTACGGTATTAAAGTCAAGATAACCCGATGCACGGCTTGAACAGCCGATACCGGACACCACTGCCACATCATTTTTTTCCAAAGACAGTTTATCAATCGCTTTTACAATAGCGCCGGTCACAATACCGTTTCCGCAGCCTGGGCACCAAATATGGGGCAGCCGGCCGGCACGAAAATATTCATCAATAATTTCTTCCAATTCCATCTAGACTCCTCCTTACTGTCCCTTAACCCAGTTTTTTAATAGCCTCCAAAAGTTCATTTGGCGTAATGGCTTCATTATCATATTTTGCATATAAGCTTACCGGAATTTTTCCGGCAACTACGCGTTCCACTTCCATGACGTATTGTCCGAAATTCATTTCCGCAACCAGTATATTTTTCACGCAGCCGGCAATTTGCTTTACCTGTTCTTCCGGGAAGGGCCATATCGTAATCGGGCGGAACAGACCTGCCTTTATGCCTTGGGCACGGGCGGCGTCAACAGCTACATAGGCGGTTCTTGCAGTTCCGCCATATGCAATAACGGCGATCTCGGCATCATCCATAAAATAATTTTCATAAAGAACGATATCCGCAAGATTATGATTTACTTTGGCATGCAATCGTTCAAGGCATTCTCTCGTCGCCTTCGCTGAACCATCCGGGAAACCATCTTCATCATGCACCAGTCCGGTCACATGCCAGCGATATCCGGTACCAAAAGGAGCCATCGCCGGTACCTGATCCGCATCCGGTTTATAAGCCTGGTAATCTTCCGGCTTCACCGTCGGCACCTTACGCTGCGGTTTGACAATCACGTCATAAGAATCCGGTAGTTCAATTTTTTCCCGCATATGGCCGATAACTTCGTCAAGCAACAAAATAACCGGAGTGCGGTATTTTTCCGAGAACTCATATGCTTTGATGGTCAGATCAAAACACTCCGGCACACTACCCGGCGTAAGCACAATGATCGGATGATCGCCGTGAGTACCCCAGCGAGCCTGCATAACATCTCCCTGTGCCGGTGCCGTAGGTTGTCCTGTAGAGGGGCCAACCCGCTGTACATTAACAATAACCATAGGAATTTCGGCGATACAGGCATAACCAAGAAGTTCCTGTTTCAGAGAAAACCCCGGGCCGCTTGTCGCCGTCATAACCTTTTTCCCAGTAAGCGCCGCGCCTATAATCACACCGATCCCGGCGATTTCGTCTTCCATTTGAATAAATTTTCCACCTACAACCGGCAGTTTTTTTGCTAATGCTTCAGCAACTTCCGTAGATGGAGTAATCGGATAACCGCCAAAAAACTTCACGCCGGCAGCAATCGCGCCTTCCGCCACCGCCTGGTTTCCCTGCATAAGAATCATTTTGGACACTATGCTTCAGCTCCCTTATTGTTTTTTGCAAAAAATGGCGAAATCCGGGCAGCGCAACTCACACTGACGACACAAAGTGCAATCTTCTTCGCTGATAATTTCCACCTTTTCAAGTTGGTTGACAGCCAATACTTTCTTGGGACAAAATTCCACACAAATACCACAACCCTTGCAACGATTGATGTGTAACTTCAGACTCATATACAAATACACCTCACTTATTACTTGAAACACTTTGTATAAAAACGCTGGTTATCAAAAATCCCCTGCTTTTTTCAATAAATATCCTAATTATTGTTTTGCCTTTGAACCTGCTGTTTAGTCAAATCTTCGCAGCGTCCGGCTTTTAAAACAGCGCCGCCGGCCTGATGACCTGCCATTTGCTCAGCCATACGAGCTGTCATTATTGCTTTTTCCAAATTGATACCGGTATCAATGCCCATTTCATGGAGCATATGAACAACATCTTCCGTAGCTACATTGCCTGATGCACCGGGCGCAAAAGGGCAGCCGCCAAGTCCGGCGAATGAACCGTCAAACGCGGTAATTCCCGCCTGCATGCCGGCAACGATATTAGCTAAAGCCATATCCCGTGTATTATGAAAATGCATGACCCATTTCACCTGTGAAAATTTCTTTTTCATATAGCTGCCCAGTTCAAAAACCTGGCGGGGATTGGCCATGCCGGTAGTATCCGACAAAGACAATTCCGTGATGCCCAGATTTACAAATCGATGCACAACACTTTCCACTTGTTCTACTGGCACCTTTCCCTGAAAAGGGCAGCCAAACGATGTAGAAATGGCCCCCGATACTTCCATATTATGTCGGGCAACAAAATCCACGCACTCTTTAAACCCTTCCATCATTTCCAATGGTTTTTTATTAAAGTTGTTAATGCAATGAGCTTCGCTGGCGGATACCGTAAGTTTAACCTTGCGAATACCCGACGCGAAAGCACGTTCAATCCCTTTGAGATTGGGCACTAAAACGCGATATTCAACACCCGTCATCTTTTCCATAACCGCTACTAATTTATCGGTATTGGCCATGGCTGGCACCGCTTTAGGATGGACGAAAGAGCCCACTTCGATTACTTTAACCCCGGATGCAACTACCGAATTCAGCAACTGTAATTTTTCTTCAAGCGCAAATATTTTTTCTTCATTTTGCAACCCGTCACGCAAACCGACTTCGCAGATAATGACCTTATGCGGCCACATGCAATTTGCTTTTTCCAAGATGAATCATCCTTCCTCGTTCCAACGCAGCGCTACCTTAATTTGGTTAAATAATCTTCTTTTCCCTCAATTCATTCACTTCTACGGGATTTAAACCCAAAAGTTTTTCGTACACTTCTTCGTTATGCGCGCCGATTGTAGGTCCAGCCCATTTTACTTCACCCGGTGTCGCACTAAGTTTAGGTACAACACCCGGCATTTTAATAGTTCCAAAATCAGGATGATCCACTTCAATAATATTTTCACGCGCTCTATAATGCGGATCCGAAAAAATGTCTTCCATACTATAAACCAAACTGACCGGTACGCCCGCAGCATCCATTATTGATTTTATTTCCTTATAATCATGCTTACTCATCCAATCGATAACGAGCTCTTCGACAAGCGTATTATTTTTAACACGAGCACCATTGCTGTTAAAACGACTGTCTGCCAGCAAATCCTCCCGCTCAATACCCTTGGCAAAATATTCAAAGGTACGATCTGTGCTGCACACTAGCACCACCCATTTACCATCTTTAGATTGGAATGTACCGGAAGGACTTGCCGATCCGCTGATACTCGGCCGTCTTTCCGTAATTTTGCCCGCAATATCATAATTGGCAACCGCACCCTCCAGCATACGGAAAATGCTTTCGTAAAGACTTAAATCTACTTCCTGGCCGGAGCCATTGTTTGAGTCCCGATAATAAATACAGACCATGGCCGCAAATGCACTATACAGACCAGCCAAATAGTCGCATAAAGATATCGGAGGATTTACAGGCGCCCGGTCAGGGTACCCAGTCATATAGGTCAAGCCGGAAAAAGCAGTAGAGGGTGTGCCGAAACCAGCTAACTGAGCGTTGGGACCAGTCTGTCCATAACCGGTAACACGGACAACGATAATCTGAGGGTTCGCTTTTTTTAAGGTTTCATAGTCCAATCCCCATTTATCAAAAGTTCCCGTTCTGAAGTTTTCAATAATAATATCACTTTTTTCAACCAATTTCAGAAACAGGTTTTTTCCCTCTTCTTTTCTAAGGTCAAGCGAGATACTTTTCTTATTTCTGGCAAAAGTCGCCCAACGTAGTGATTTTCCCTCATACAGAGGTCCCATGTTACGGCCGGAATCGCCTTGTCCAGGCATCTCCACTTTGATGACATCTGCACCAAAGTCACCAAGCATGGCAGCGCCGAAAGGTCCTGCTATTACCGTAGAAACATCAAGAACACGAATACCATTTAATGCACCTGGCATAATTAACCACTCCCTGATTTATATTGATTACAGTGTTACACCTGCGATCTGGATCCGCTAACCGACTGTACTTTTTTACAAACAGAGTTCGCAACTTTATATGAAGCAAGGCTTAGGGACTATATAATTTTTTCTATAATACTTTCTTAGTTAACAACGCTTTCATATTTGCTTGTTGTTGCTTAAGTTGCATTTAAGTCCAAACCATTAAACGTCCGGCCGCAAGTACACACTGCCAAGCCTGCTTTCTTTCAATCAATCACAATTTCCATAAACTTCAATTAGAACAATCCTAACCAGCGCCAATACGTTGTGGCGCACAATGCATATACAATAACTGCGACAAAACAAATTACAAAGCCGACCTTGGGGAAATCTTCTACCTTTAATAATCCTGTTCCATATACCGCAATATTAGGGGTGGTGCTATAAAACATAAGTAGAGGATAACCACCGATAATCATAGCGGCTGGCAAAGTGAAAATAAGGGGATTAACATGCGCTGTTTCAGCCATTGCCATCACGATAGGAATGAAGGAAGTGGCCATTGCTGTCGTACCCACAAACAGCAAATGCATGTACTGAATAACAAACATAATGACAATCAACATAAATAAAATTGACGTACCAGCTAAGCCAAGCATAGAGAAGATAGTCACTGCAAACCACTTAGCAGCACCCGTTTTCATAAGAATAAGTCCCAGGCTAATACCACCACCTGCAACAAAAATAAGTTGCCAGGACATATTTTTATTAACATCCGCCCAGGTCATGAACCCAAATTTAGGAATAAAGAAAAGAATAATCCCTGCTAAAGCAGCAATCGTAGGATCAATCTTAGTCCACCCCCCGGTAGCCCAAAGTGTAACTACCAACCCAAAAACCAGCATGGCTCTCTTTTCAACAGAAGAAAGAGGTCCCAATTCCGCCAATTTTTGTTTTACAAACTCATCACCGTTAGGTAGTTGTTTAACTTCGGGTGGAAACACATAGCGTATAAACCACCAGGTAAATATCGTCATCAACAAGGCAGGCGGAAATCCATATAACAGCCAATCGCCATAGGTAACCACTTCCCCAACCTTAGCAAGATAGTCGATCGTAACGGGGTTAGGAACGGTGGCAGTTAAGATTCCTGCTCCCATAGTCGCATTAGTCATGGTTAAAGTAAGGAGCATACCTGTAGAAAAATTTGATCTTCCGGTTTGTCCGAAAACTTGAAAAATACCCATGCACACCGGCAAAAGAATCGCCGTTCTGGCAAGTGACGAAGGCACCAGAAAAGCCAGAACAATATTTGCCAGAACAATCCCTAAGCTTATTGCTTTTGTGCTGGTTCCACCAATGCTCATGATCACATAAGTCAGTCGCTCCGCCAAACGCGATTTTACCATAGCATTGGCCAGAATAAAGGCACCCACCATGAGGTATACCGAGGTTGAGGCAAAACTTTCTAAAGCAACCGATGTTTTTACAATCCCACCCAAAACGGCTAATGGCACAACGGCAAGACTTGCTATCGGAAGGGCTATCGCCTCCGTCAGATATAGCACAAACATCCCTACAAACAGCACTATCGCTTTATGCCCTTCCACCGATAACCCTTTGGGTGCGCCCATAAACCATACAACTGCAGCAAGTAAAATCGCCAATTGCAAACCGTATTGCTTCCTGAATTTTTCCAATGAAAATTTTTCTTTTGTAACCGGCACTGTTTCCATATAAATCC
>DATMYQ010000311.1:0-12049 GCA_035560935.1 Patescibacteria group bacterium
GTTCGTTTTTTGCTGAAACGCTTGTTCCAATTCCCTGAGCACCTTCGGCGACACCGCCAGCCGGAGCGGTTTGTCAATGGCATTGTCATATTCGCCGGTCGCCGCCAAAATATAAAAATCCGCTTCCGGTTCCTTCATCGCGGCAAAGGCGGACATTTGACAATACAAGGCTGAACGATGCAGATTCATTAGCGCCGTCAGTTGAGTCAGTACACCGGACGCAAATTTCCGCATGGATTGCAACTGAAAAATAGCCGGCGACGCTTCCAAAATGCGTTCCAGTCCCCGCCGGTTGGCATCAATAATAGCTAGATCCCGATAGGATCGCAGCGAAGTCACCAGCGTCGTAAACAATTTTTGTGAGGTCAGTTCGGTTTTTTCCTTATAGTCGTTAATATCATAATCGACGATAACCCGGGCTTCCGGTGCCTGTCCCGGCTGCCCGGTACGCAAAATGATTCGCACCAGATGATTATGCAATTCATTACGGATATAGCGGGCCAACTTGAGGCCGGTGTCCTCTTCTTCCATCACCACATCAAGCAAAAGGACCGCCGTGTCCAAATGTTCCCGCAATTTTTCCCGGGCTTCTTCACCGGAGAAAGCATTGACAAAGATCAGTTTTTTCCCCTCAAACGTAAAATCATCCAAGGCCAGCTTTGTCACATGATGAACTTCTTCCTCATCATCAACGATCATGACTTTCCACACCGTATCACTGCGGTTGCCATCGTCTTCTTCTTCGGCAGCAAAAGTCAGTTCATCCCCGACCAGCTCCCCGTCAAGATTTTCCCGGCCAGAAAAAAGATTACCCCCTTGTTCCCCCAATAAATTCAACGCGTTATTCACCTTTTTTTTCACCTCCCAGCGGGAACCGGATATGAAAAACAGTGCCCCGGCCTTCCTCGCTCTCACAATATATCGTCCCCGCCAGCTTCGTTGTCACCAGGTTGTAAATCATTGGCATCCCCAGACCGGTCCCGCCCCGGCCGCGCCGGGTCGTAAAAAAAGGTTCAAAAATACGGTCCAGCGTTTCCTGATCCATCGCTTTACCGTCATTGGCGTAAGTGAAATGAATGTCGTCTCCCTGGCGTTCCACCTGAAAATGAATGTGGCCGGCGTCCTCCTCGTCGTATGCGTGAACCAGCGAATTGATGACTAGATTGGTAATAATCTGCGAAAGTGCTCCGGGATAACTGTCGATCACCAACTCTTCCGGGCACTCCACCGTCACCTGGTGCCGGGTTCGTTTTAACGCCGGCCGCAAACTCAGAAGAACCTCGTCAATATAGCGCCGCACCGGAAACCGGCGTCGGGCTTCACTGGACTGGTCCACCGCCACTTCTTTGAAACCGGTGATCAATTCCGCCGCGTGCCGGAGATTGCTGAGGATAATATCCGACGCTTCCACCGCCATGGCCAAAAATTTTTCCAGGTCCGATTTTTTCATTTTGCCCTGAGTATACAGTGCAGCAAAATCCCTGGCTTTTTGATTTAAATGGGAAGCCGCCGTCACACCAATTCCCACCGGTGTATTAATTTCATGGGCCACACCGGCCACCAGGCGGCCCAGCGCCGCCATTTTTTCTGATTGCACCAACCGGTTTTGGGTCTGCTGCAGCGTCTCCACCATCGTCTTGAGTTGCTGGTTAGCGGCCTCCATCTCCGTCGTTCGCTCCAAAATTTTCTCTTCCATCTGCTGGTTCCAGGCCGCAAACTGCTGCCGTGGCAATTGCAAATCCGCTTCCTGCTCTTTATAACAGGAAAGATCCGATATCGTGCCCGTCAGCGCCAGTTGTTCCTGAAACGCATACAGGCCGCCATGAATTTCGATCAAAACAGGCTCGCCGCTTTTTTTGCAGCCGCAAAAGCGCGCCACCACGCTTTCCATTTCCTGGTTCAGACGTTTTTCCATATGCGCCTGCACCCGTTCCCGGTCTTCCGGCATCACCACATCCAGCGCCCGGGGCAGTTTCAGCATCTCCTCCTGGGAATAACCGAAAATTTCCGCCATACGCGGACTTACATACACAAATTTTTCCTGGACAATAATATAGCTCCCCGTCCGGGCTTTTTCCGTCAGGTCCGCATAGCTTCCTGCCGCGGTTGTTGCCGGTTTTTCCATCATATCACTCCTGTCTGCCGCTCCGACAATCCTTCCCTGCGGCAAAACGCAAAAAATCAGATCGCCCGTAAATACCAAAAAGCACAGTGTTTCTCCACAGACCAGTCGCCGTTCTTTCTGACTGTGTCTGAAACACTGCACAGGGTTTTCCGCGAAGCATGGGGTTTAGCGGGCAGCACCAAAACCCACTCCGGCAGGCAGACTGATCACGATCAGTTGCCGCTTCGGCTCGCCTGTCAACCGGTCAAATGTCCAGATCAGGTATCTTTTTTCCTCGATTCCCATCATATAAACATTTTGTTGTCATGTCAAGTATTTCGCACAACGCAACCAACAGCACCGCTGCGATTACCAATATTTTTTCCGTCATGGCCCTCCTCTTTCCGCACACAGCATTGAGTTACTGAACCATCGGCGGAGCAAACCCTATCCAGACTGAAATATTCGCATTTCAACGCCAAAATCCTGCCATTCGGCAAATTTTATTTCGGCCCCTCTTCAGCGGGCCCTTCATAATACCGGCCGTCGCTGCGAAACGCCGCCACCGCCGCAACGCCGTCCTGGCCATTACTGCGCCATATTTCGCGAAATTCGCGGGAGGTCTCAAAGGTGACACTCCAGAGAAACGTCCCGTCCTCGCGATAATAGGCAAAAATAATCTCCTGGTCAAGGTTTTCCGGAAAACCGCCGTTACTGTCGGTAATAATGACATAGTCGCCGTCTTCATCCCGTTCATACAATAGCGCGGTCAAGCCGTCCTCAATGTCACCTTCGTAAAATTTGTCTTCATTATAGTATGCAATCACATCCTGCTTTGCCATCGCCAAAACCCCTTTCGCCTCTTCCTTGCTTTCTGCTCTGCTGACCTTATTATAGTACATCCGCACTCAAACATAAATATCTAATCGGCGGCTGCCTATTCTGTGCTATAATGGCCCTAATGAGAAAATGTGTCTGATTTTTTCTCTCTACAAAACAAACATTTTAGAAATGAGAGGTGCCCTTCATGCCCCGTTGCTTATCCCTATTGATCACCGGACTGATTGCTTTCGTTGTCATCGTTCTGACCGGAACCGTTTCCCCTGTCGTTCCCACCGCCGCCAGCGGCGAACCATTGCAGGAAAAAAAGCTTATCCTTTGTTATCCGGATGGCAGCCGCACGGACACCGGTCTGCCGGTATTGACCGGAAACCAGTCGGCCTGGGTTCCGGCTGCAGCAATCCGCCTTATTGAACCTCGCAGCGCCCTTGATACCCGCAGCGAAAGCCTGCAGTGGGATGTGGAAGCGCCTGGTTTTCGCCTGGAAACGCCGGCATTGGATACTTTTCTGCGTCCCGGTATGACTCTGCGGTTACCGCTGGTTTCCACCGCCATTGGCCCCGCCGTAAACCTGTACGGCCTGGAAAAATTATTGGGCATCGAATTGCCGGCGGCAACCGGGGAACCCACCTTCACCCTTCAGATAAATCCCGCCGGTCAGGACCGGCAGTTAAACCAAGTTCGGCCCGCAGTCCACTTCCCGGAAAAGATCATACTGGCCTGGGATCATGTTCTGGGAAAAAACCGTGATCTGAGCCAGGAAGAAAAACCGGAAGGCTTGAATGTCATTTCACCCACCTGGTTTGCGCTGCAGGACGACACCGGCCTGATCAGCAGCAAAGCCGACCGGGACTACGTCCGAGCTGCCCACGCGAAGCAACTGCAGGTTTGGCCGCTGATCACCAACAGCTTTGACCGGGATCTGACCCGGCGGTTTCTGAACAGTCCGGCGGCTATGGACCACCTAATCCGGCAGTTGGCGGTGTATTCCGCTGTTTATGATTTGGACGGCATCAATCTCGATTTTGAGAACGTCTACGATGAGGACAAGGACCTGCTGACCGCTTTCGTCCAGCGGCTGACGGACCGCCTGAAACAGCAAAACCTTGTCCTGTCCATCGACGTCACGGTTCCTTCCAACGTGCCCTATTGGTCGCCCTGCTTCGATCGCAAAAAGCTGGGAGAAAGCCTCGACTACGTGATGCTGATGACCTACGATGAGTACTGGCAAAGCAGCCCGGTCAGCGGTTCGGTGGCTTCCATCGGTTGGGTGGAAAAAGGCATTCAGAACACGCTGGCGTCCGTCCCCCCCCACAAATTACTGATGGGTGTTCCGTTCTACACCCGGGAGTGGGCGGAAACCGAAGAAGACGGCCAGATTAAAGCCCGTTCCCGCTCTCTCTCCATGGCCGGTGCCGAAGGCCGCATCCGGGATTATGACGCTCCGGTGGAGTGGCTGAACGACAAAGGTCAGTATTACACGGAATACTGGCGGGACGGCAGCCGCTGCCGGATCTGGCTGGAGGAGGAACGGTCCCTGGGACTGAAAACAGCTCTGGCCTATAACTACAAGCTGGCCGGCATCGCCGCCTGGCGGCTTGGTTTTGAAAAACCCGAAGTATGGCCGGTGCTCTATCAAACGTTGAAAGACTAAACCGGAAGGAGCCAATGTGATGGATTACCAGCCGTTGACACTGACGGACAAAGCTTTGTTTGACCGCATTTTCCGCCGGCAGCGCTATGAAAATTCCTGGTTAACCTTCACCAATCTCTGGATGTGGCACGAAGCCTACGCGCCGGAATGGGCTCAGGACGGTGATGTGCTCTTTCTCCGGGTCACCCGGGAGAATCAGACTTATGCGTTTCCGCCGCTGCTGCCGCCGGACGCGGATTTGGCCGCCGCCATGGAAAAACTGGTTATCGATTTTGATCGCCGCGGCTTGCCGCTTGAGGTCAAAGGGCTGTCGCCGGATATGGTCAAAGCTCTGGAAGAGGCCGCACCCGCCCGCTTTCGCTTTACATCATTGCGGGATCGCTGGGATTACCTTTACGCCGCCACCGATCTGAGGGAACTGGCCGGCCGTAAATATCACTCCAAGCGCAACCACATTTCCCGTTTCCAGACAACGTACCCCAACTGGACCTACGCACCACTGACGCCGGAACTGGTTCCCGCCTGCCGGGTTAATTCCGACATCTGGTGTGAGCAACGCCAGTGCGACCTGCATCCGGACCTGGCGTTCGAATACCGGGCTATTCAGGCGGCGCTGGAAAATCTGACCAAACTTGGCCTCACGGGCGGCGCTATTTTTCTCGACGGCAAAGTGGAAGCCTTTACTTTCGGCGAAATGCTGAACGAAGATACGCTGGTGATTCATATTGAAAAAGCCAATGGCGAAATTCCCGGCCTGTACCCGGCTATCAATCAGGAATTTTGCCGCCGTGCCTTCCCGGAAGCGGTCTGGATCAACCGCGAGGAAGACCTGGGCAGCGAGGGGCTGCGCAAAGCCAAGGAATCCTATTACCCCGTGCGACTGGTGGAAAAATACGCCGCGCGTCTTGCCGATAATTCAGAAGCTTAAAATATGGTGTTCTTTTTGTTCATCATTCACGACTAAAAAAACAGGCGCCGCTTCCCGGAATCGTTTCTCCGGGGCCGGGGCCTGTTCTTTGTAACCGACTCTTCTCAACCCAGCAAGCGCAGCAAAAAACCCGGTGCATCCGTACGATACACCACATGCAGCAGCAGAAACAACACCAGGCCGACAACGGCCCCGACCACCGAACCGTTGATCCGGATCCATTGCAGGTCATCACCAGCCTTATCTTCAACAAAATGATTCAAATCCTCGTCGCTGAGCGAATTTAACGCGTCTTTGACGATCTCACCGACAATGGCATGTTCCGTTTCCACCAGTTTGTGCACGGCTTCTTTAACGTAGGCTTCCACCCAGTCCTGCAGTTCCCGGTTGGTTTTAAAGCTTTGCCAGTAACGTTCCAGTTGGGCCAGCGCCCACAAAGTCAACGGCGAGACGGGCGGATGACCGGCTGACAGATCATCCGGCGGCTGCAGCTGCGGCACCACCGTATTCCGCACTGCTTCCAGCAAATGAATCAGCGGCTCCTCCAGGCTGGTCCGTTCCAGCATACCAATTTTCCAGGTTTCCAACGCTTCATGCCAATCGGCACGGTAATTCAATTCTTCCAGGATGCCGCGCAGTCGCTCACGAATCCACTGCCGGGACTGGCATTCGGGGTCCCGTAGTTGTTCCAGCGTAGCCAGCAGCTGGCTGACAATCGCACTGGTCGCCTCACTGACATTGAGGGCATTCGTCTGTTCCCCCAGCCAGATCACCAGGCGGTTCAGCAACGATCCTTCGCCGGCGGCAGTCTTACGCTCCTCCAGATAACGGTAAATATATTGCCGGGTTTGCGGCCGGGCCGCTTGCAGCGATAATTCCGCCAGCAAAAAATCCAGTGCTTTCTCATCTTTGTGCGTATCCAGCGCCCACTGTCCCGCCTCCGTCACCAGCGGCGCCAGCTGCAATTCCGCCGCATACCGCTTCAGCACCGCCTCCAGTTGCCGGGCCATTTCCGGCGGATTCAAACGGGACAAACCTTCCCGGGCCAGTCGGAGAATCAGATTGCCCAACTGCAGTTGAACGCTGCGCCGGTCCATTAACGCCACCAACAGATCCATAAACCGCACCGAAGCCAGGCGATGCTGCAACGCAGTAGCACTGACCAGCTCGTTCTGAACCATACGGGCCGTCGCCTCCACCAATTGTGCCCGGTTACGGGGAATCAGCGCCGTATGCCAGGGAAAGCCCAGCGGTTTCCGAAACAGGGCCGTTACGGCGAACCAGTCGGCGATCCCGCCCACCAACGCCGCTTCCACCAAGGCCAACAGAGCCCGGATCACAAAAGATTCCGGCCAGATCATCCGTAACCCGACAAAAAGCAAGAACAACAGAAAACCTGCCAGTAAAAACCGGTTGGCTAACCGTCGATTGGAACATGATGGGTTATTCTTTTTTCCCGCAACCGTCATTGCCTTCATCAGAGTTCCCCCTTATGCTCCCAAACGCGGCGCCAGCGTCAGCAACAGCCACTGTAACAGGTATAGCAATATACCCACGGCACCGCCCACCACCGAACCGTTAATCCGGATCATTTGCAAATCGTTCCCTACGCGGGTCTCAATAAAGTCCACCAGCATGGTATCGCTGAACTGACTCAGTTTTTCTTCCACCATGCCGCCAATTTGTCCGTGACAAGATTCAATCCAGTCTCGCAGCACCTGTTTAATAAACCGGTCGGCCACCTGGCGCTGCTCCTGATCCTGGCGAAACAAATCAATCCATTCGTCCAGCTGCTTGGTCATCCAGCGGTCAATCCAGGAGAGGCCTTCACCGCTGCCCGGCTGCATGGAACGGCGCAGATGCGCAATGGCTTCCGTTGCCGGCTGCCGCAAATCCAGTCTCTCTTTCAGCAGGGTCAATTTCCATTCTTCCACCGTCCGCCGAAATTCTTCATGGGTTTTTAGCTTCTCCGCCAAACCGGCCAGCCATTCCCGGAGCCGCAACCGCAGCGGATGGTCTTCCTGCCGCAGTTCCGTCAAAAATTTCTGCAATCCCTGTTGCGCCATCCGTGTCAATTGTTCGGTGGAAATCCCGGCGCCTTCCAGCAGATCGCTCATCAGGCGCCGCCGCGTCATATCCTGTTCGTATTCCCGCTTGGCCGCCACAATAAAATCCCGCAACAGTTCTTCCATTTCCCGGCTGCCCGCCAATCGCACCAACTCATCCAGAAAAAAACCCAGTAAGCGCTGATCATATCCCTGCCGCAGCGACCATTCAATGCCCTGGGCAATGGCCGGCGCAACATCCACCTGGCCGGCCCGGCCGCAGATCAGTTTCTCCAGCATGCGCCCCACGTCTTCCGGCGGCACTTTGTCCAACAAATCCCGGCAGATTCGGCCGGCAATCTGCTGCAAATCCTCCCGCCCACCATGCTCGTCCAGATAGCGCAGCAGCAAATCCGGCATATCATAGCGGCTGAGGGTCCAGGCAATGTTGTCCGGCGTCAATAATTCCTTTTCCACCATTTGCCGCATGGCAAAAAAAACTTTTTCCCGGTTACGGGGAATAATGGCAGTCCGCCAGCCAATGCCCAGCGGACGCCGAAACAGCGCCGTCACGGCAAACCAGTCGGCAATGCCGCCCACCATGGCCGCGCCGAAACCGCTGGCCAACAGTCCGCCGCCAAAGCTGCCATTGAATGGATACGCACAAAAATACCCTACCGTCACCAAAGCCAAAATCACCGTCGCCGAAAATCGATTGGATGTTGTTGCCGCCACTTTTGCACCTCCCTGCCGCCTCCCATTACCCACGGCAGCGTGAAATTTATAGGAACGTTCTGAACCGTTCGGTTCCCGTTGTTACAAGTTACTTCTCAGTTTCTGTTAAGCTTCGCCTTCTTCCCCGCAATATCCTTGCGCAGGCTTGCTTTCCCCGGATATTATTATGCAAAACCAGCTTTACCCACAAGCGGTTTAAAAAATTACTTGTTATCCACCGCAAGTAATTTTCCAAACCGCTTGTGGGCAAAGAGCGGATTTGTTATAATCATAATAGATAGTTATACGATTCTGATTATTTGATTTTTTTTGGAAAAGGAGGTGTTTTCATGGCTTCCGTCTCTTCCGTTTCCGGCGGTTTTGGCACATCCATCCTGCAGGGCATGCAGCAGGCAATCCAGCAAATGAGGGAAAATCAGCAAAAGCGTCAGGAAAAATTGGACGAACTCAACAGTCTGCCCCAGTCCAACACTTTAACCAACAAACCGGCGGGTGCCAGTCTGCTGGATCTCCCCACTCCCAACACCATGGGCGGGCAATATCAGCCGCCCAGCAAGAGCATGATGCCGCCTCCCCCCAAAGTTTCCAATCCTTCGGAAGCCAACGAGGCTGTCCTTCGTCTGCGGGATACCATGGCCGCCGCCATTCAGACGGCCGGTCTGGCCCTGTACCAACAGACACAGTCCGTCAGCAGTTTCTTGTCCGGCGAATCCGCTGGGCCAAAAGTGAATTTGCAGTCATAGCGATTTGTCCGGCGATATTTTTCCCAGACAGGGGAAAGATGCGTTATAAACACAATGGAAGCTCCTGGCTATCAGCCGGGAGCTTCTCTTTTACCGGGTCTAATCAGGCCAACCACTCTCCATACGCCATGCCACTGCTGTTGGTGGTCAGTGCTTCCTGTTGCAGATAGGCTGCCACCCCTTCTGTATAACTCCAGCGGGCAACTCGCGCCGCCTGACTGACAATCAGTTCCGCAATGCTGTGGGGGAAGTCCCCGCCGGCATCAGTCCCGCCATTTTGCTGAATGCGAATCTGGTCCTCCATCCGGCTCATCACCGCAGCGGCCTGCAACGCCACTCGCAAATCCTGAGAGGAAGGGTCGGCCGGTGCCAACGCGGCCTGCTTCACCCGTCGCATATTGCGGATGGTCTCTTCCGGCGTCGTTCCCATCGGTACTACCAGGGCGACTTTACCACCACTGACATACTCCCGGCTATCCGGTCCCAACCGATACAGATAGGAAACACCGCCCGCATAACCGCCGCCGGCCAACTGATGCGCCGCTTCATGCATCCGGATGCTGGAATCGATACTGCGCAGCCGGAGGGTTTCCTCCACCGTTCCCTGATCGGTCACACGTTCCTGCAGTCCCTGGCCCTGAGAGGACAAACTCAGTTGATAAGCCGGTGCCACTGCGGTCGCAGGCGCCGCCGTCCCGGATGATCCGGTCGCATTCCTTTGCCCAACGTCTTCCCGACGCCCCAAAACGGTCCACTCACTACCGGTTTTTCCCGCGTCAACCGAATTGACCATGGTCCGGCTCCTCCCTTCTGGTCCGGATATCTACTTTCATTATATTCGGTTACTATAAATCCGGCAATAAATTTTACGAATTTTCAGGTTTGTGGGATTTATGCGGAACGCCCGGAATTGCCCCTGGCGAATCTTTAACCGCCCAACGCGGGATTCGGGACAAAAAAAGAACGCTGCGCCGCTCAGCAACAACGTCCTTTATCGCGACTCTTTTTCGTGCCTAGCCGCCAGGCATCGTCCTTTTCCCGCTTTCGGCCGTGGCCATATCCCAGGCAATCAGCGCCGCTCCCGTTGAACCGGCGAATACCGCCGCCGCCGGCGAATGCACCGGCAATCCCAGATTGCGCGCCAATTCCTGTCGCAAATGGTCGTTGACCGCCACACCGCCGGTGAGGGTCACCGGTCCTATTGGCGAAACCCGGGCCGCCATCGCCCCCACCCGGTTCGCTACCGAGCGGTGTAAACCGGCGACAATAGCGGGCCGGGAACAGCCGCGGTTCAGCAACCCGATCACCTCGGACTCGGCGAATACCGTGCACATGGCGTTGATGGTACAGGCCTCCGTCGCTGCCAACGCCACCTCGCTCAACTCCGCCACATCCAAATCCAGTGCCTGAGCCATGGTCTGCAAAAAGCGACCGGTGCCGGCGGCGCATTTATCGTTCATCACAAAATCCACAACCCGCCCCTGTTCATCGATCCGTATGGCTTTAGCATCCTGACCGCCGATGTCGATGACCGTGCGGCACCCTTGCTGCAGGTAAGCACTCCCCCTGCCGTGACAGGTGATTTCGGTCACGCTCCGGGTAACAAACGACAAACCATTGCGGCCATAGCCCGTACCCACAATCCCGTCCAAAGCCGTCGGTTCCATTTCCCACTCTACCGCCGTTTTTTGCAGCAACGCCGCCGCTGCCTCTTTGGGATTCCAGCCGGCGGGCGCCATACGGTTCAGCAGACGCCGGCCATCGTACAGCGTCACCTTAATCGCCGTGGATCCGGCGTCCACACCAGCCACCACCAGCGCAACCCCTTGTTTCTGCTTCATCATATCCGCCGGTTAGCCCATCATTTCCAGGAACGCCTGCACCCGGGTCCGGATCTGTTCCAGGTCATTCTGGGAATAATCGGTTTCAATCTGCAGAAAAGGCACATTGCCCGACGCTTGTAAATGTTTCTGCAGTATCCGGCTTTCCATATTGTATGTATGGCAGCCTTGCCAGGTGATATCCACGACGCCGTCGGCTCGGTATTCTTTTATCAACGGCGCAAACTGTTCCATCCGGCGATGATTGGGCGTCATACAGGAACAGGGTATTTCCAGATAGTACGCCGCAATGGCCTCCAGCGGCGGCTTGGTCTCATCCACCAGACGGCTGAAGGGTTTCATCCCGGAACAGCTTTCCATATACACCACGGCCGCACCGCACTCTTCAATAATTCGGATCACTTTTTCCGATGAGCCGGCGCCGGTAGGCACTCCCGTCACCAAAACTCGTTTGGCGCCCCGGAGCAAAGCCGCTTCTCCGGCTACGGCTTTCCGCTCCAGATCCTCCACAATTTCCCGCAGCTGGCCACAAAAATCCTGCCGGTCCACAATAAAATTACGACCCCACAGCAACTTCAACATGTCCATCCCCGTCAGCGGCACGGGATCATTTTTCATCAGTGCCGACAACCGCTGCATCAATCGCCGTTCCTCATTTTGCTCGGCAATCGCCTGCCGCAGCCCCGCATCCGTAATTGCCGTTCCCAGTTCTTCCTCCAGCACCTGCTTGAGTTTTTTTATTTCCCCCAGCCAGTAGGCATGTTCTTCCGCACCATCATAACCGGATGGCAAGCGCATCACATGAACTTTTTTGAAATCCGCCATCGCCTCAAACATCTTTTTTTTCCCATCGCAGGTGGTCTCGCCGACGATTAAATCCGCATGCAGAAAAAAAGGACATTTATCCGTTGCCGCCAGCCCATATGATGATTTTATCAACGGGCAAAAACTTCGGGGCAGAGTTTTCTCCCCGTCCGGAATTCCTTCCTCTTTAGTGGCGCACAGCCCAAAACACAGCGCACCCGCTGCCAGTGCCAATTCTTTGGGTGCGTATGCACAATAGACTCCCACGACTTTTTTGCCGGCGCTTTTTGCCGTTTGCAATACCGTTCCGATATCCGACATCTTGGTTCCTCCCCATTGTTTTTTTGCATAAACA
>DATMYQ010000312.1:0-5891 GCA_035560935.1 Patescibacteria group bacterium
CTATAAAATTCCCACTTCATGGCAAAATCCTGGCACTCGAACCCCAAGACCGCCACGACATAGCCAGACTTACCTCCCGGTCAATATCGTATTTCCTCAACCGTTTAGTCGTTAAAATAGTAAACCCGCCGACACTGCGGACACTGTCCGACCAGTCCCATGATTTCCCCTTCGTTATCGGCCAATTGTACCATTTCCAGGTGACACGCTGCATCGGTTTCACTTGCATTGCGGCAACAATCCGGACAGATAACACTGCCGATCACCACGCCAAGCTCTAAACGGGTCATCTGCACGTCGTCACCATAATTTTCCCGGATACAACGCAGCAACTTGACCTCATCGGCGCTTTTCAGATAGGCCAGCACCTCTTTCTTCCAAAACAATGAATCCCGGGCGGTTTCCTTGCGCGGTCGCAGTTTTCCGGACCGGACCAGTTCCCGCAATTCATTTTGAGTACACTTCAACAGTTCCATCACTTCGGTAAATCCAATTAAATGCAACGAGATGAACGACCACAATTCCTTTTCCGAATGAAACTCCATCTGCATACCATCTTCCAATTCTGTCCACTACCTTTCATGGCATATCTTTAATAAAGATTACGCATTGTTTATTCGCCGTCCGCCAACTTTTTCCTGCCCTCTTTACCGCAACAAATAAATCCGCTTCCCGTAAGTTCTCCCTGTCCGCTTTTATCTTATTCACGCAAATTCATGTATCCGATGAAAAAGCATGACAAATTTCCTCTTTGGCGCTATGATAGCAAAGTAAAATAATGTTTACCTTGTCAGGAAGGATGGTGTGGCTCATGGTAAGCAAAACCCTATCAATAACCCAGGCGCTGATTTTTGATATGGATGGTTTGATGTTCGATACGGAACGTTTGGGAATTGACGCCTATTCCCGGGCCGGAGCAGAGTTCGGCTATGAAATCACTTCTGACTTTATTCTGCAATGCATCGGGCGGAGCGCCCGGGATACCGAGCAGTTGTTCCGCAATCATTTCGGCGCCGATTTTCCTTATCCGGCCGTGAGACAGCGTCGATTAGAAATTGCCGAGCAGTGGATACGCAGCCACGGCGTACCGCAAAAGGACGGTTTGCCGGAATTGATGGACACTTTGGATGCATTGCGTCTCCCCCGGGCCGTTGCCACTTCAACCGAACGGGTGCGGGCTGAACCATTGCTTAAGGCCGCACAAATCTTTCACCGCTTTGATGCCACAGTCTGCGGCGACGAGGTTGCTTCAGGAAAACCCGCGCCGGATATTTTTCTGCTGGCGGCAAAAAAGCTGGGCTATCCTCCTGCGCAATGTCTGGTGCTGGAAGATTCCGGCCCGGGTATTCAAGCCGCCCATAGCGCCGGTATTCCCGCAATCCTTATCCCGGATATTAAAATTCCGCCACCGGAAATTAGCCGCCTGGCTTTCGCCGTGGCTGCCTCGCTGCGTGAAGTCCCTGACTTCCTGGGAGAACGGTCATGAGCGATTTTGAAAACCGTTTAAACAAACTACTACCGGATTTACTGGGGGCTGAGGTCGCCAAAGCCTGCCGCATCCGTCGCAACATTATTGAATTGTTAATCGTGGAAGGCCGGCGCCTATTGCAGGAAACGCCGCTTCCTGAGCGGTGGCACTATATCGCCGCCAGTGACGACGAAGACGATGAAAAAGCATTTCGTCTGGTTTTGGCAGTTCTGGGCGATCCTTCCCCTGACGTGCTGCGGCTGTTCGAAAATCTGACGGAATACGAGGCCGAATACTGGATACGCTACCAGCAACAAATCGAAGAAGAATGGAAAAGCATCCTGCGCGTTCTATAACATTACAACCACTCACTTCTCAACTTTTTGACAAACTAATATTGACAAAAAAAATAAAATCAACTATAATACATTTTGTCACTATCGGGGCGTGGCTCAGCTTGGTAGAGCACCTGGCTTGGGACCAGGGGGTCGCAGGTTCAAATCCTGCCGCTCCGACCAACCACACAATCCCTTTTGTGATGCAAAACCATCGCTCCATGCGGGTGTAGCTCAATGGTAGAGCACTAGCCTTCCAAGCTAGCTACGAGGGTTCGATTCCCTTCACCCGCTCCATATGACTTATGGCGCCGGCAACTTTCAGGAATTTTTTTCTGGGTTTTGCGGGCCTTTTTGTTGCCAAAAGCAATGCCTCTCAACGTTGCCGCAAACCTGCCCAGCGCACTGCGTTGCCCGTATTGACAGTATAATATGAAGATGATATAATGCTTCAGGTAGGAAGCGGTGTACTTTTTTGCCGGTGCTCCCTATATTTATGCGCCTGTAGCTCAGGGGATAGAGCAACGGACTTCTAATCCGTTGGTCGCACGTTCGAATCGTGCCAGGCGCGCCACTTAGATGCAGCAACTGCAAACATTTCGGGGTTTGCGGTTTTTTTATGTTTTAAACTCCGTATGAGCAAAGAAATCGATCCCGCCGGTTTGGGGGATCGATTTCTTTGCTTATTATAATATCTGCCCATACTCAAAGATATGCAACTACCCGTTTTATCGGTTCGGTGAACAGACCAATCCAGCTCCGCTCTTACTTGTTCACTCTTTTATTGAGCAGTTTTTTCTACTTTTACCGCGCATACTTTATATTCATACGTTTTGGTAACTTTATCACCGGCACCGCTGGTGACTTCGTTCGTGGCGCATTCCTGGAAATGAAATGACATCCATATCCCGCCCGGCAATACAGCATCCGTTACCCATGCCTTAGCCTGTACTGAACCTCGACGCGACGTGACCGTAATCATATCTTCATTCTCAATGATCAGGCGTTTTGCATCATCGGGATGAAGCATCGCCCGCTCTTCTGGCCGATACTCCGTCAGTTGCTTGGAGTAACCCGCTGTAGTTATGCAATAATGGTAGAGAATCCGTCCCGTAGTCAGCAGGAAAGGATATTCGGCATCCGGCAATTCAGCAGGCTCTTGATGTTCGATGGCTTTAAACACTCCTAAGCCACAGGTGAATTTTCCGTCGATATGAAGAAACTTGCTGCCAGGATGCTCTTTGGTCGGTACCGGCCATTGCAAACCGTTTTCTGCAACACGGTCAAAAGACAGTCCCGCAAACATCGGACTCAAAGAAGCCATTTCATCCATAATTTCACGCGGATGGGTATAGGACATTGCATAGCCCATTTTATTTGACAAGTCTCGAATGATTTGCCAGTCAGCACGGCTGTTTGCGATCGGATCAATCGCCTGTCGAACGAGTTGCACGCGACGTTCACAGTTGGTGAACGTGCCGTCCTTTTCCGCAAAAGAAGCGGCTGGCAATATCACGTCCGCCAAATTACCCGTCTCCGTCTTAAAAATATTCTGTACTACCAAAAACTCGAGATGTTCAAATCCTTTCCGTACATGGTGGGCATCGCCATCAGAACGTATAGGATCTTCCCCCATAACATACATGGCCTTTAGGTTGCCGGCAATAGCGGCGTCAAACATGTCCGGCATCATCAAACCGACTTGGGTTGACATTTTTGCGCCCCAGGCTTTTTCAAATTTTTCCGCTGCGGCTGTATTGGTGACAGGCTGATAACCGGAATAAACATTAGGCAAAGCCCCCATGTCACAGGCGCCTTGTACGTTATTCTGCCCACGCATCGGGTTTACACCGGAGAAAAGCTTGCCCACATTACCGGTTAACATCGCCAGATTAGCCAAACTCATGACATTATCGGTGCCGCAAGTGTGTTCAGTAATACCAAGAGTATAAAATATAGAAGCCCGTTCAGCAGTAGCATACATTTTGCTGGCCTCAAACAGCAGATGCTTAGGCACACCCGTTATTGCTTCCACATATTCCGGGGTATATTTTTCGATGACCTCCGCCATCTTGTCAAAACCAGTGGTATTGGTATTGATAAATGCCTGGTCATGCCAACCGTTTTTGAGGATAATCCGCAGCATGCCATTAAGCAGCGCAATATCCGTTCCCGGCGTCAACTGCATCCACACATCCGCTTTTTCCGCCAGTTCGATTCGACGTGGATCGGCGACAATTAATTTGGCGCCGTTACGCAGAGCTTGTCGCATTTTAGCGCCAATCACAGGATGAGCCTCGGTGGGGTTGCCGCCGATCAAAAAGATCATTTTACTGTCCGGTAATTCATCAATCGAGTTGGTCATGGCTCCAGAACCAAAGGAAGCGGCCAGGCCGGCTACGGTAGGAGCGTGGCAGATACGAGCGCAATGGTCCACGTTGTTCGTGCCGATAACCGCCCGCATAAATTTCTGCATGATATAATTATCTTCATTTACGCAACGGGCCGAGCTGACCGCCGCCAGCGCATCACTACCGTAGGCGTTTTTAATTTCCGTAAACTTAGCCGCAATCAGATCCAGAGCTTCATCCCAAGAGGCTTCGACGAATTCGCCGTTCTTCTTGATTAACGGTGTCGTCAAACGCTCCGGACTATGAATATAATCGGTACCAAACCGGCCTTTCACACAGGTAAGCCGGCCATTGACCGGACTGGTCAGGTTGGAAGTCACGCCGATTACCTTGCCGTCTTTGACGTTCAGATCATAGTTGCAGCCAACACCGCAGAAGGGACAAGTTGTTTTAACCTTCTTATCCGGCGTTCCCACGCCGTTCATCGCTTTTTCCGTTAAGGCTCCTACCGGACAAGCTGACACACAAGTACCGCAAAACACACAGTTGGCAGAATCAGCCATATTCTTGTCAAAGGCCGGCGTTACTTTGGTATCAAAACCGCGTTCAGTCCATTCCAGGGTGTTGCAGCACTGCACTTCTTTACAAACACGTACACAGCGTCCGCATAAGATACATTTATTATTGTCTCTAATAATGAAAGGGTTGCTATCATCAATGGCGAATTGGCGGCGTTCTCCTTCCTTTCTTATTTCTCTGACGCCAAGGTTGTTCGCTAAACTTTGCAGTTCGCAATCCAGGTTACGCTGGCAGGTAAGGCATTCCTGCGGGTGATTCTCCAGAATCAGTTCTACCACGCTTTTTCTCGCTTCACGAATCGCTGCAGAATGAGTGCGCACGTTCATTCCTTCGGATACAGGATAAGTACAAGCGGTAACTAACCCCCGCGCTCCCTCAACTTCTACAACACAAACCCGGCATGACCCTTCCGGCGTTAAATCGGCCAGATGACATAAAGTGGGGATATTAACCCCAATAGCGCGAGCCGCTTCCAAAAGTGTGGCGCCTTTACCTATTTTTACGGACTGTCCATCAATTTCCAAAGAAATCATTTCCATGATCAGTATTCACTCCTTTTAGATATCAAAATGAATTGCCTAGCTTACACGGTATGCGAAGACGGATGAGATATCGCGTTTTTCTGAAATGGCCATTGTACTGGCAATTTCACAAGTGCTATATCCTATACATAGGATTTGGTATGCAACTCAAAAATAATGCACAATATTTCACCCCTCTCTTTAGCTTGCGATTTTCCATGATCCTAAGCACTACATTAGATAGTTGCATCACCCCCTTTCATGCAAAACAAATTGAATCAATTTCTCAATATTAGGTCAAACGGGAAAAACCTTCCCGCTTTATATTGAGGATATTCCTGCTAACGGGCAAATAAAAGCCACCCGTAGCAAGGAGGCACATAGCCTAAAGGTTAAATAATTATCCAGGAATATTTTCTGCATGAAGATATGCACACAGAAAAAATACCATTTTGCCATCGAATTTATTACGCGTTGATCATTTGTAATAAATTGAGATAGGCATAAAGGTAGAGCTATTCCAGGAAATTACAATAACACTCCTTTACCAACGGGAGGCGCAACAGTTTCCCACTACCCCTGCGATCGTTTATCATGCTTCATGAAGTTTAGATATAACGATTCGGAGATGAATGTA
>DATMYQ010000313.1:0-4309 GCA_035560935.1 Patescibacteria group bacterium
CATAAAAACTATTGGCATAAATATTGCTTTACTTTGAGGGTGAGTAAGACCTCAAATAAAAAATGATATGGAGGCCGAAAAAGTATGAAAAAAGTTCTGAACGTTCCGGATCAAGTGGTCGAAGAGATGCTGCAAGGGGCCGTAGCGGCTCATCCCCAATACGTTCGCCGGGTGGAAGGCTTCGATGTTCTGGTGCGGGCCAATTCACCGGTTAAAGGCAAAGTGGGTTTGGTCAGCGGTGGCGGCAGCGGTCATGAACCTTCCCACGCCGGTTTTGTTGGCCGGGGAATGCTGGACGGCGCCGTAGCCGGTGCGGTATTTACTTCTCCGACTCCTGACCAGGTATATGAAGCGGTAAAAGCGGTTAACGGTGGCAAAGGCGTGTTGCTGGTCATCAAAAACTATACCGGCGACGTGATGAACTTTGAAATGGCGGCGGAAATGGCCGGTGCTGACAATATTGCCGTGGAAAAAGTCGTGGTTAATGATGACGTAGCCGTGGAAAACAGCACCTGGACCACCGGACGCCGCGGTATTGCCGGCACGGTGTTTGTCCATAAAATCGCTGGCGCCAAGGCGGAAACCGGCGCAGAACTGGCCGAAGTGAAACGGGTGGCGGAAAAGGTTATCGCCAATGTTCGTTCCATGGGCATGGCACTGGCGCCCTGTACCGTACCGGCAGCCGGCAAGCCGAGCTTTGTCCTGGCGGAAGACGAAATGGAAATCGGCATGGGTATTCACGGCGAACCGGGTACGCACCGGGAAAGCATTCGTACGGCCGATGAAATTACGGAACATCTGCTGAATAAAGTGTTGGGCGATATGACGCTGGCCAAAGGTGATGAAGTGGCGGTCATGGTGAATGGGTTGGGTGCCACGCCGCTGATGGAACTGTACGTTGTCAACCGTAAAGTGGCGGAAATGCTGGGCGGCAAAGGTCTGAAAACCGTTAAAACCTTTATCGGCAACTATATGACTTCGCTGGAAATGGCCGGTTTCTCCGTAACCGTACTGAAACTGGATGCGGAACTGAAAGAACTGCTGTTGGCTCCGGCCGATACACCGGCTTTGGTACAGTTTTAAATTTTAAACATATCAGCTTAATGGAGGATGAAGGAGTGAACGGACAGATGGTAGCGGCAATTGAGGCGATAGCGGACGTAATTTTCGAGAACAAGCAGTTTTTGACCGATCTGGATCAGGCTATTGGGGACGGCGATCACGGGATCAACATGGCCCGGGGGTTTGAAGCGGTGCGGACGAAATTGAGCACGGCACCACCGGCTGCTGATATCGGCGCGATGTTGAAAACCGTGGGTATGACGCTGATTTCCACTGTCGGCGGTGCGGCGGGGCCGTTGTATGGCACGGCGTTTATGCGGGCTGCGGCGGCCGGTCAGGGCAAAAACAGCCTGGACGGCGAAACGGCGCTGCAGATGTTAGCCGCCGCCATTACCGGCATCAAGGAACGGGGCAAAGCCACCCGCGGAGAAAAAACAATGCTGGATGCGCTGGAACCGGCCTATGATGCCTTTGCCCAGGGACTCAGCGAAAATAAATCATTGCTGGACTGCTTGGAACTGGCCCGGGATGCGGCCGGCGCCGGCGTCGAGTATACCAAGACCATCATTGCCACCAAAGGGCGGGCCAGTTATCTGGGAGAACGGAGTCTCGGGCATCAAGACCCTGGTGCCACCTCCTCCCATCTGATGCTGGCTGCGTTGCTGGCGTATGGACGCAGCCAGCATCAGGGGGTGTAAGCGATGGTTGGATTAGTGATTGTGTCGCACAGCGGTAAAGTAGCGGAAGGCATCCGGGAACTGGCGATGCAGATGGCCAAACCAGATCAGTTGATTATAGCGGCCGGTGGCATGGAAGACGGCAGTATTGGAACCGACGCCGTCCGGATTATGGACGCGATAAATCAGGCGATGTCACCAGAAGGCGTAGCGGTTTTGGTAGACCTGGGCAGCGCGGTGCTGAGCACCGAAACGGCACTGGAAATGATGGATGAAGATCTGCGGGCACGGGTGAAAATTGCCGATGCACCGGTTCTGGAAGGCGCGATCAGCGGCGCCGTGCAGGCTTCTCTGGGAAGCTCCCTGGAGGAAGTACTGGCCGCCGCCGCCGGTGCCCGGGACTTACACAAGGGCTAAAATAAAAAAGCAAGACACTATGGCGATAAGGCAGTACATCGGTCGACGAAAATGAAAGTACGGGGGACGAACCAAATGAAGCAAATCGAATGTATCCTGAATAACCATTCTGGTCTGCACGCCAGACCGGCCGCGCAGTTCGTGCAGAAGGCAGCCAGCTTTACCAGTAAGGTAACCATTACCGCCAAAAATAAGACGGTGGATGCCAAAAGTATTCTTGGCGTGATGGGTATGGGGCTGGCGAAGGGCGCCCAGTTCACGGTAACGGCTGACGGCGCGGATGAGACGGAATGCCTGGCGGGGTTGCAGGCCTTGGTGGAAAGCAACTTCGGCGAGGCGTAGACGGAATGGAGATGACGGATACGATGAAGGTACTGCAGGGCAAAGGGGTCGTTCCCGGTGTGGTAATCGGCAGGATCAGGCTGACCTCGCAGGATATCAGCGGTTATCTGGCTCAATACGTCGCCAGAAATCCGGCGGCGGAGGCGGAAAAACTGGAGCAGGCGCTGCTGACGGCGCAACAGGATCTGGAGACCGTTATCACTCGGGCCCGGGAAGCCGGCGAAGAAAAACAGGCGGAAATCATGGGCGCCCATGTGATGATGGTGGGGGATCCGGAACTGAAAAACAGTGTTCTGGGTAAAATAGCGGAAGGCCTAGCGGCACCACGGGCGATGCTGGATGCCAGCGAAGAATTTGCGATGATTTTTGCCGCCATGGATAACGAATACATGCAGGAACGGGCTGCCGATGTCCGGGATATCGGTCGGCGGGTAGCCAAGCTGCTGCTGGGCATTGTGGATACGGTGGAAGGGGACGAACCGCTGATCCTTTGCGGGGCGGAAATTGAACCCTCAGCCATTGCCAACCTGCCGCCGGCAATGGTGCAGGGCGTGATCATGGGTCAGGGGGGAACGACTTCTCACGCCGTGATTATTGCCAAGTCCCGGGGCTTGGCGACAGTGGTCGGCCTTAGTGAATATCTGGGCAGTTTGAAGGACGGCGACGAAGTGGTACTGGACGGCGACAAAGGCCAGGTAATTCTGGGTGCTGATACCGCCAGCCTGGCGAATTACCGGGCACGGGCAGAGGCCGGGCGGGAACAGCGCCGCCGGGATCTGGCCATAGCCTCGCTGCCGGCGGTGACTACGGACGGAGTGCGGGTGCAACTGGCCGCCAACGTTGGCATTCCCCAGGATATGCAGGCGGCGATGCCCTTTGGCTGTGAAGGCGTTGGATTGTACCGCACCGAGTTTTTGTTTATGGGGCGGGACACGGTGCCAGGGGAAGAGGAGCAGTTCAAAGCTTACCGGGAAGTGGTGGAACAATGCGGGGAGCATCTTTGCGTCATCCGTACCATGGATATTGGCGGCGACAAACCGTTGCCGTACCTTGAGATTCCCCGGGAAGACAATCCGTTTCTCGGCTGGCGGGCGATCCGGATTAGTTTGGTGCGCACCGATCTGTTTATGACCCAGTTACGGGCCATTTTGCGGGCCAGTGCCTTTGGCAAGATCGCCATCATGCTGCCGATGGTGATCAGCAGCGGTGAAATCCGCCAGGCGCGTCAGCACCTGCAGGCGGCTATGCGGCAGTTGGAACAGGAACAGATAGCGTTCGACCGCAATATTCAGTTTGGTATTATGGTGGAAACGCCGGCAGCCGCGGTGATGACGCCGCAGCTGGCCAAAGAATGCGACTTCTTCAGTATCGGCACCAATGATCTGGTGCAGTATACACTGGCGGTAGACCGGGTGAATCCCAACGTCAGCTCGCTTTACAGTCACTATCATCCGGCGGTGCTGCGGCTGATTCGTCAGACCATTACCGCCGCCCGTGAGCAGGGCATCTGGTCAGGAATGTGCGGCGAGATGGCCGGCGATCCGCTGGCGGCCGTTCTGCTGTTGGGAATGGGGATTCACGAACTGAGCATGAGCGGTCCGGCTATTCCCCGGGTGAAGGAAATGATCCGGAGTATCGACAGCGGCCGGGCCCGGCAGTTGCTGGACCAGGCACTGGAACTGGATGACGCGGCAGCAGTGAAAGAACTGTTACTGAAGGAACTGGGAAACTGAATAGGGTACAGTGGTAAAATAAATCAGTGGTTCTTTCCGGCAGGAGAGGCCACTGACTTTTTATGAATTAGATAAAGT
>DATMYQ010000314.1:0-2140 GCA_035560935.1 Patescibacteria group bacterium
GATAATTAATGTTGTTTAAAGGAGGTTCTATACCATGACATATTATGATTCCAAAAGCAAAAACTACGGTGAAAAGAAATCAAACCGTCTCATAAATGAAAAATCTCCCTACCTTCTCCAACACGCTTTTAATCCAGTTGATTGGTATCCATGGGGAGAAGACGCATTTGAAAAAGCAAAGCGTGAAGATAAGGCGATATTCCTCAGTGTCGGTTATAGTACATGCCATTGGTGCCATGTAATGGAAAAGGAATCCTTTGAGGACGAAGAAGTTGCGCAAATCTTGAATCGTGATTTTGTTGCTATTAAAGTAGACCGGGAAGAACGTCCGGATGTGGATCACATTTATATGACGGTATGTCAGGCGGTGACCGGACAGGGTGGCTGGCCGTTGACGGTGGTGATGACACCAGAGAAAAAACCGTTTTTTGTCGGCACTTACATTCCCAAGTATCCCAAATGGGGCCGCACTGGATTGTTGGATTTGCTGGCGATGCTGAAAGAGCAGTGGGAAACCAATCGTCAGGGAGTATACGCCATTGGTGACAAGGTGGTCGGTGTGCTACAGCAGACCAGTGAGAAGCGAACGACGGCGGCGAATGTGGATAGCGGTGAACTCAATGAAGAGGTTCTTGATGCTGCATTTGAACAATTGCTGCATGATTTTGACCTGAACTATGGCGGCTTTGGGGCCGCACCCAAGTTTCCCACGCCGCAGAATTTTCTCTTTCTATTGCGATATTGGAAACGGAGCGGCGATAAAAAAGCGCTGGCTATGGTGGTAAAAACGTTGGACGCGATGCGGCGGGGCGGTATTTACGACCATTTGGGCTATGGTTTTGCCCGCTATTCCACGGATGAAAAGTGGCTGGCGCCGCATTTTGAAAAGATGCTGTACGATAACGCGTTGTTGGCCTATGCGTATCTGGAGGCGTACCAGTGCACCGGGGATCCGGATATGGCCCGCCTGGCCGAGGAGATCTTAGCCTATGTATTGCGGGATATGACCGATGCCGGGGGCGGCTTCTATTCAGCGGAGGACGCGGATTCTGAGGGAGTGGAGGGTAAATGCTATCTTTGGACCCGGCAGCAAATTATTGAGGTGCTGGGTCCGGAAAAAGGTTCGCGATTTGCCGATTTATATGATGTAACTACTGATGGGAACTTTGAAGGTTCCAATATCTTGAACCTGATCCGGCAGGATGTCGATGAATTTGCCGCAGCGTATGGCCTGGACGTGGCTGCGCTGGAGTCGGAGCTTCAGCGGGGACGGGAAATATTGCTTGAGCAGCGGCGCACCCGAATTCCGCCATTGAAGGACGATAAGGTGCTGACAGCCTGGAACGGGCTGATGATCGCCGCCATGGCCAAGGCGTACCGGGTGCTGGGCGACGCGCAGTATCTGACGGCGGCGGAACGGGCGGCGGATTTTGTCTGGCAGCGACTGCGTCGGGAGGATGGTCGGCTGCTGGCCCGCTATCGGGATGGAGAAGCGGCATACCCGGGGTATCTGGACGATTATGCGTTTTTACTCTGGGGAATGGTGGAGCTGTACGAATCCGGCTTTGTTATCCAGCGGCTGCGGCAGGCGAAGGAACTGGCGGCAGCGATGGGTGAACTGTTTGCCGATCCGACGGGTGGTTATTTTCTTGTGGGCACCGATGGAGAAAAACTGTTGCTGCGCCCGAAAGAGCTATACGACGGTGCGTTACCGTCCGGAAATTCGGTGGCGGCGCTGGCGCTGTTAAAGCTGGCCCGGATTACCGGGCAGTCTGAATGGGAAGCGGCAGCTGACGGCGTTTTTCGCTATTTTGCCAATGATGTCAGGAAAATGCCCCGGGGTTATGTTTTCTTTTTGCTGGCGCTGGATTATCGTTTGTCGCCGCCGGAACAGGTGGTAGTGGCCGGTGACGAAGCGCAGACGAGCGCATTGTTACGGGTGGCCTGGACAGAATTTTTGCCGAATGCGACGGTGCTGTATCATCAGGGTTCACCGGAATATGAAATATTGGTGCCGGTTTTGGCAGGCAAATCAAGAGTCAATGGAATGCCTGCCGCCTATGTTTGCCGAAACTTTTCCTGTTTACCGCCGATAATGGATGAAAAACAGCTTCTGGAGGAGTTAAACAAAGGATAATAA
>DATMYQ010000315.1:0-6204 GCA_035560935.1 Patescibacteria group bacterium
TGATATATGTTATACCATTTTGCATTTCCCTGCAACCACAAACTCCTGTCTGGTCTTTCCATAATTCCCAGACCTACCGGCGGAACAGGAAGCGTCGAAACCGCTCCTTGTTCCGTCCCCATTGCGGGAAAGGCGATTAAAGGGAATGAGTTTCCAGGAGTTTGCGGCGCTTAATTTTTTCAATGACCGTAGGATATAAGGAAAAATCCGTGTGGGGCAAAAACTTGGCCGCGGACATTTTATTCAGAAAATCCGGCGCCTCCGATAAGGAAAGGTAGACGATACTGTTGATCAGCTTTTCTACAACCAATAATTGATCCGCATCGTTCAACAACCGATCGGCTCCTTTTACCGAGCCGTTTCCTAACTGAACAAACCGGTCTCTGGGCAGGTCGGGATATAACCCAATGGTAATCCCGGACTCAATATTGATGTAGGTTCCAAAGGCGCCGACCATATATACCCGTTGAATCTGATCCGGTGTAATTTCCAATATATCCAATAAAAACGCCACCATGGTGTTGGCTGCCGCTTTGGTATCCATAAACCGGAAAATATCCGCCTGACTGAATATCAGGTCTTCTTTTGAAGCGGATTCATGCTCCCAGGCGTATACAAAGACGTATTCTTTGTCCCGCTTGAGGATTCGTTCTGATTTTTCGGGAATAAAACGACCCGAGTAATCAATCCAGCCCTCCAGAAACATTTCGGCCAGCAGGTCCACAATCCCGGAACCGCAGATGCCCACTGGCTTGGCATTTTCGATGGTGGTGATCTTCAACCGATTTTGAACAATCCGGACCGAATCCACCGCTCCCGCTTTCGCCTGCATGCCCTGCTTGCTGATCCCACCTTCCAGGGCAGGTCCTGCCGCCCCCGCACCTGCGAGCAGAAATTCATCGTTCCCCAGAAGCATCTCGCCATTGGTGCCAATATCCATATAAAGAGCCAGTTCACTTTTTTCATACATCCGGGACGCCAACAGCCCGCTGATAATATCGCCGCCCAAATAGTTAGCCAGAGAAGGAAAACAATACACCAGTCCCGGAAAGGGCAACCCGATTTCACGGCCGGCAAAGAAACCGGTCCGGTTAAAAGCCGGCGTATAGGGCGTATAGAAAATAAACCAGGGATCAATCCCCAGCAGAAAATGAATCATGGTGGTATTGCCGCCGATAAGGAGTGCCCCGCACTGGTCCGGCGAAACGCCGGTCGCCATTTGGATTTTATCCATGAGGTCAATAAAATTCTGTAGCGTGCATTGCTGGATTTCCCTTAAACGCTCATCATTATCCTTCACGTAAAAGATTCGGCTCAGAATGTCCGCACCAAACTGAACCTGATGATTGACCACGCTTTCTTCACACAAAATATTCCCCGTGTTCAGATCAATCAGTTGCAGGATCACCGTTGTGCTCCCCAGATCCGCCGCATAAGCAAAATTCTTATCAGAAGTATTTCCCCGTTCAAGGTTCACGATTTCCCAGGCAAAACCGTTTTGTACCAAAGTAACGGTGAGCTTCCAGTCAAAATCCCGCAGCAGTTTGTAGGACAACCGAAGCGTTTCAATCGAAACCTGGACTTCGCCATACTCCGGTTTTAAAGCATGCCGAATTCGGTCCATGTCGGCCCCAAAATCTCCGTTACCCGGCGGTCTCAATGCAAGGTATATTTTCTCGCAAATGGTGTTCTTCATAAACCGTCCTCTTTATTCGTATGACCGCCGGGGTCCGGCAAAACCGGCTCCCCGCTTTTGCTCCGCCGTCTTTTCTCACTATACATCATGGCGTCAGCCCTGGTAAAAAGCTCCGACATACTAAGACCACCGTCAACGCGATAAGCATAGCCGACTGATATTGACAGAGGATATTCTCTATCTGTCGTGTCATTATCCTGTTCGTATTTTATTGACGCTGCCAGTTCAGCGATTTCATCCGGGGAAGCTCCGGGGAGAAGAATCACAAATTCATCACCGCCCACTCTGGCAGGCTCCTCTCTGTCTGCGGCTTTTTTAAGGATTTGGGCAACCGTTTGGAGCAACTGGTCACCCGCGGCATGGCCCAGGGTATCATTCACCTGTTTTAAGCCATCTACATCACAAACGATAATGCCGCAAGCCATACCGGTCTGCTGCAGTTTACCCATCTCCAACTCAAAATACGTGCGGTTTTTCAACCCCGTAAGACTGTCGTAAAAACTCAAAAATTGAAGTTTTTCTTCCGTCGCCTTACGTTCGGAGATATCGCTGTATATGGAGCAATATATGGTAGCGCCGTCATACTGCTTGAAAGAAAACTTAATAATTGACATCATTTTACCCTCACCGTTTTTACAACGGCGAATAGCCTCTTCCTGAAAAACAACACCTTCTCCGATTCGCTTGAGCTGCTCCTTGATTTCCGTTTGATTCGTGTTTAAAAACTTAGGACTCAACACTCCCCGGATTTCCTCAAAAGTATAGCCAAATATTTCGGTAAAGGCAGGATTAACATTCAAGACCTGCAGCTCTCCATCAAAAATAAGAATGCCCTCCGGACTGTTTTCAAAGAATTTCTCAAAGCGGGCTTTTTCCAGCTCGAAGGCCCGTGTCCGTTCCGCCACCATTTGTTCCATATTGGCATTAAGATTCTCTATGTTTTCCGCCATCTGGTTCACACTGAGTAATAAAACTTTGAATTCATCTTCGGCTTCCATACCGATGCGCTCGTTAAAATAGCCCATCCCTAAAGAGGAAGTGACAGCAGCCATTTCATTCAATGGTTTTAGCAATCTGCCCATCAGATAGAACCTGCCGCCAAGGGCGATTAACAGAGAAATGGCAAAAACGGCTATCATCAGCTGGGTTGCTAAGGCTTGCCGTTCCCGGGCTTTCTCATTCTGATAAGCGTTCACCTGTTTCCCGCAGGCCAACATGTCTTCTGCCACAGCCTCCATTTTTTGCTCATTGGCCAGTTGACGCGCTCCCAAATCTTTGGCTTTCTCCAAAATCCCCATATAATCTTTCGCCAGCAGCACAATCCGGGCTGCCGCAAGTTTTACATCAGTGTCAGGCACCTGCTGCCGCACGCCTGCAGCCAACGAAGCGATCTCCTTGTACGCCGCCATCGCATCGGTCCGCTCCTCAGTGCTTGGCTTACGGTCGCCGGCAGCAAGCAAAAGCCTATACCATTGGTTAATGTCCTTGTCCCGGCCCGGCCAATTCATCTCCCGCATGTCATCCACCACTCCGACAAGTTCCACACTGATCCTGGCGCTCTCACTCTTAAGGGCCATGCTTTGATCCTGATAGATAACATACTGCGAAAACGTATTCATATAGCGTCCCAGAGCCCCGGACATGTCCACCATGATTTGTCCTTCAAGAGAAGAAGATCGCTGGCGAATAACGTTTACCCTGTCCTCCGCCTGCTGTAATTCTTCTTGCACCTTGACCGCAAAACGGCGCTCACCGGTCTTGACATACGCTTTTTCATTCAGGCGGGCATCCAGGGTCAGTTCAATAATATGTTCGACATCACGAAGTTCGCCGAAACGGGCGTTTATTTCCGTCAGCGCAAACCACGACACCGTACCCTGCAGCAAGATGAAAGACAGCAATAAGGCAAATGCACCACCTAATTTTTGACGAAATGAAAAATGCTTCTTCATCGTATCCTCTTTACATCGCGCCCGATTTTTTCCATATCTTATCAATTTTCTCGGCAGAGCGCATGATGATATGTTCCCGCTGCTGAGGAAAATCCAGGAATTCCACAAACAAATTGAGGCCGGCCGCCGCCACTTCCGGTGGTGTAGACAAATCATAGTTGAACACCCACTGGGTCGCAGCATCAATGTCTTTTAACATCCGCTGCTGCAACGGCGAGTAAAACTCCGGCTCAACCCGCCTCGGAACGAAAGCGCCTGACCCATGGCTCATCACCTTGAGAGAGTCCAGCGAAGCAAGATACGCAAGAACGTCTTTCGCGCCGTCCTTTTGCACGGCCTGCTTGGAAAGAACCAGCCCATCGATCGGCCCCAGGGCATAGCGCGGCATTGTTTCATCCATTACCGGGAAAGGAAAATAATCATAGTCCTCCCCCTGTTTCCATTGATGATGGTCATCGGAATAGTTGCCGATCATCCAGGTTCCCATAAGCGTCATGGCAGCTTCGCCCTTATAAACGGCTTCATTGGCGCCGCTATCCCAGGAGATATCAATGGGCCGGTCACTGAAATACCCTTTTCCGACCGCATCGGCCCATAGGTCAAATACCTTTCGTACCGGAGCATCGGCATAGGAAGCCTTACCCTCCATCAACTGCTGCCGGTATTCATAGCCGGCAGTATATAAGAGAAGATAATCAAACCAAAACTGGGCCGGCCATTTTTCCTTAGCCCCCAGAGCGATGGGTGTCACTCCACTGGCCTTCAGCCGTTCACACACCCTAAGAAACTCGCTCCAGGTAGATGGCGGCCGAACTCCGGCCGCGTCAAACACCTTCTTGTTGTAGAAAAAAACAACATAGTGCTGAGTAACCGGAATGATATACTTCTTGCCATCATGGGTACAGGCTTCGGCAACGGCCTTCGAAGCATCCTCTGTCAGACCGGCGGTTTTCCATACATTATCGAAAGACTCCAGGTTGTCCAGCACCGACCTGGTCCTGGCTCCAGCCCAATACGAATACAGATCCGGAGAATTGGGGGAGGCCAACGTGTCACGAATACTGGTTTTATATGCCTCATGATCCAAAGGTGTGGCGACCAACTGGTATTTGCTGTTTCGTTGGTTAAAAGTCTCCACCATTTCCTGAATCCCACCGCCCAAGGTTCCGGAAAAATAATGCAGCAGCGTAACTTTCTTCTTCACATTACCGGGTTCTACTGCGTTATTATTCGTCGTTCCGCATCCGGCCATCACGGCCATTACCATGAGAACAAGACTATAGCCTATCATTCGTCTAATCGCCATACTCCCTGCCCCCTGCCCTGACGAACTTGTTCGGTAATTACTTGAAATTCTGCCATAACACCTTTATTTTCCTACTAGTTATAGTTCGACATTTTTCATTGCTTCCCTTTATACACAATAAAATGCTGCCTTCCCGTGCCTGGTTCGATTATTTTTTATCAATTCTCCCATCCTCTGCCCTGCCGCTTTGCCGGTTGGTATATTGGCAACCTTTACTCTAGGAACACGGATCGGGTGAAGACGCTCTCCAGAAACAGCGCTGACAAATCGCAAAAAGGAATGGTACCCTTGGCATGGGAACTCCCTCCTTGTTCAAATTGAATCACATATACGCCATTTTTATAAAGATCATTGTATCCCAAATATATCTTGCAGATAGTTATCAAGAATACGAAGGGTATCGTGTAAAGCCTGGTTGGGAAACTTGTGAGTTACCTTATAGCATATCCGTGGAGGCACCGGTGCCGATAATTTCTGAAGAACAAAAGTTCCAATCCGCATCATATGTGCGCCAATGGAGGCGGGAACTATGGTCCATTGTCTTGCGTCCTTCAAAAAAGTAGTGATGAGTCCCGCCGTGTCCAGATGAACACGCGAAGGACAAAGAGGGTCCCACCACTGGTCATGTCTGAATTGAAACTCTCTGTTCCAATTTATGAAGATTTCGTGCTCAGCCGCCAGTTCTTGCATTTCAACCGTATCTCCAGTTTGCCGCCCCGGCACAGCCAGGCGCAGCAACACCATTTCTTCAGTAAAAAACGGTTTAACCGTGACACTAGGCGACACGATCTCCCGCACCACAAACGCCACATCCATCTCGCGCCTTTCAATACTATCAAATGCTTCCTGAGTATGCTGAGTACGGATTTGCAGTCGTATCGGCGGGTTATGCTGATTTAGCATGCTATATACCGGCGGCAAAACAAAGTGATTTATACTTTCGGCCGCGCTAATTGCCAGACTTAACTGCGAACCACTGGCCTGTAAGATTTGTGTTTCCCTCCAGAGAGCCTCCCATCTTTCGGCAATGCTAAAAAAGTTCTCCCCTTTTGGTGTCAGATGGATTTTGGGTGCCCCTTTTCTTCGCTCAACCAAAAGACCACCCATTTCCTGCTCCAAGGTCTTTAACCGATAGCTTACAGTCGCTTGTGACAAGTGCAGCAACTCAGCTGCCTTGCTTATACTCTCGGTCCGTACGATAGCTAAAAACGCTTCAATTCCAGGAAAATACATAAATCGCCCCTCAATAT
>DATMYQ010000316.1:0-2803 GCA_035560935.1 Patescibacteria group bacterium
GCAGTAAACCGATGACGGGGAGATTAAATCACACACGCGCTTACAGAGAGTCCGGGGGGCTGGGAACCGGGCAGAAATGCGATGTGAACAAATGGACCCCCGAGGGTGGGGTGAACCGTGCGCCGTGAGGCGGACGCAGTAGCCTGCAACGCTTACCCGCGTTACCGGGTCGGAAATGTGTTAGCATTTCTTGTGAGGCGGTCAAAACAATTATGTTTTGGCAACCAAGGTGGTACCGCAGGATCAACTCCTGTCCTTGTTGTAGGGACAGGAGTTTTTATATTTTCTGTGGCAAAAACATAAGTGAGGAATATCGAAACCTATTCTGATGTTTTTCAGAAAACAGATAAGGAGCGACGAAGTGATGAATGCAGAACAATTACAAAAATTACAAACCACATTGGACCGGGCGCAGCGCTACAGTCCTTTTTACCGGCAAAAGCTGAAGGAAGCCGGTTTGGACGGTGACCGCCTGCGCGGGTTAAAGGATGTTGCCCAGCTGCCGTTTACGACGAAAGAAGAACTGCGCGAAGCCTATCCGTTAGGAATCCAGGCCGTGCCGGAGGAAGAGGTTGTCCGCATTCATTCTTCCTCCGGTACCACCGGCAAACCGATCATCATTCCCTATACCCGTCAGGACGTGGAGACCTGGAGCGATATGATGAGCCGCTGTATGGACATTGCCGGACTAACCAGCAAGGACCGGGTGCAGATTACACCGGGTTATGGTTTGTGGACGGCAGGCATCGGTTTTCAGGCCGGGGTGGAAAAACTGGGCGCGATGGCCATTCCCATGGGTCCGGGCAATACGGAAAAACAGCTGCAGATGATGCTGGATTTGCAGTCCACGGCCATTGCGGCCACTTCTTCCTATGCATTGCTGCTGGCGGAAGAAATTCATAAACGGGGTTTGCGCGATCAAATTAAACTGAAAAAGGCTATTCTGGGTTCGGAACGCTGGGGCGAAAAAATGCGGCATCGCATCAGTCAGGAACTGGACGTGGAACTGTATGATATTTATGGCCTGACGGAGATTTATGGACCCGGTATCTCCATTAGTTGTAAGTGCAATAGCGGTTTGCATTATTGGAATGATCATCTGTATTTTGAGATTATCGACCCGGTGACGGGCGAGAATGTGCCGGAGGGTGAATTCGGCGAGCTGGTCATTACGACGCTGACCAAAGAAGGCGCACCGCTCCTGCGTTACCGTACCCGGGACATTACCCGCCTGCTGCCCGGTGAGTGTCCCTGTGGCTTGTCTTATCCCCGGCATGACCTGATTCAGGGCCGGACCGATGATATGGTAAAGGTAAAAGGCGTCAATATTTATCCGGGACAGGTGGAAGACGTGCTGAAAACCATTAACGGTATCAGCAGTGAATATCAGATTGTGCTGGACCGTGAAGACGGCAAGGACGCTATGTTGCTGCGCTTTGAGCAACTGCACGGGTTTGAGGGAGAGAATCTGGAAAAACAGGTGAAAAAATATTTTAAAACAAAAATCGGTTTGTCGATCGACACGCAGTCGTTGCCGATGGCCGCTCTGCCCCGCAGTGAGAAAAAAACCGCAAGGGTGATTGATAACCGGTATTGAAAAGTGGAGCAATACGTAAATCAGTGAGGGACGGTGTCGGGGGTATTCCCCGCCGTCTCTCTTTTGTTTGCGAATGTCGGTGCATGCGAGCCGCAGTGTTTTTGACGCTATGGATTGCGTAAGCAGTTCCGGGCGGCGGGGCTGTTCGATGGATGCGTTCCTGCGGGCGGGAGGAAATACGGGTCCAATCGGAGAATGTTACTATAATAACATTTACAAAATGAATACCATTTTGCGGCATGAGCCGCATTTGACGAAGGTGATTCGGTGCTTTATTTAAGTTACCATGCCATCCAGGATGTCTGGTTTTATCTGCTGGTGGCATTTGTTTTAGAAGCGCTGGCGGTATACTCCTGGCAATACCGCAAAAGTCCGGGTGCATTGCCGTTGGCAGGCGTTTTGCTGAACCGGTCGGTCTGGCTGATCAGCCTCGTCATTGTGGCGATAAGTGCAGATTATGAAAGTAAGCTTTTTTGGGTCAGAATCCAGCAGGTGACCGCCTCCTTGCCGCCGGTTTTGTGGCTGGTCTTTATGCTGCAAATGGCGTACCGCTGGCGCTGGGGAAATTGGCGAATTTTGGCGGGGCTACTGTTTGTGCCGGCTATTGCCTGGCTGCTGCTTTTCACTAATCAATGGCATGGCTGTTACTGGAGCCTGGTTCGTTTTGAAAACGGTGTGTTAACGTTTCAACGGGGTTTTGGGAACTTGCTCATGGTTGCCTATAATTTTTTTCTGTTGCCATTTATTCTATATTATACTGCTCAATGGATACGGCACTGCCGCGGATTTCGTCGCTGGCAGGTCGTTATTATTGTAGTGGCGCAGCTCAGCGGATCCGTTGGCACTTTTCTTTGGGCCTTCACGCAGCAGACCGGCATGGTGTCGCCGTTGCCGCTTAGTTCACTGATTGCCGGTTTAGCCTGGGTTTACGGTTTTTTTTATCTGAGAGTGCTTAACCGTTTGGCGCTGGCTCAGATTACCGCAATGGAAATCATGGGAAACTGCCTGGCGGTGGTTGATACCGAGGACTGGATTGTCGATTTGAATGCAGCTGGTGCGGACACGCTGGGGATTACTCCTGCCCAGGCCGTCGGTAAACAAGCCGCGGCGGTGTTTGGCAGCTGGCCGGGACTGGACAAGCTGCTTGCCAAGGAGAATTCGGTCACGCAGGAAGTGTGCCTGGAAACAAATGCTGGAATAAAATAT
>DATMYQ010000317.1:0-6131 GCA_035560935.1 Patescibacteria group bacterium
AGATATATGAGAGGAATTGTGAAATGGCGAAGGAAAATCGGGCTCGTTATGTAATATTAGGTTTGCTGGCACATGAAATATTGAGTGGGTACGATATTAAAAAACGAATTGGCACCCGTGTTCGTTATTTTTACGATATCAGCTACGGCCAGCTATATCCCGAATTGACTCGATTGGAACGGGAAGGATTGATAGCACGTGAGGCGGCAAGCAGTGAAGGCAGAGTGCGCAAACTTTACTCCATCACCGAAGCTGGCCGGCGGGAATTGGAATGTTGGGCGGGGAGCCCGGCAGAGGAAGAAAAGATTCAATATGATATTCTGCTGAAACTGTTTTTTGGCGCTGATTGTTCATTACGGGCGATTCGTCGGCACCTGGAAACCTTTTTAAATCGCAACATCGCTAAACTGGCGGTTATGGCCGAGTATGAGAAACAACTGAAAGCCGTTATGGAAGAGCATTCCTGTCATCTCTATTATTGGTTGACGGTGCTGTGCGGCCGGCATGTTTTCCAGGCACATGTTGCTTGGGCCGAGGAAGCGTTGGCTATTCTTGAAAAAATGGAAATGTCTGATGATGGTGAGAGGGGGAGAAAATCATGATGCGACAGCAATGGCGCCAGTTGTTGCTGCTGGTGGCCTTTTTATTGTTTCCGTTGACGATTTACTATTTTTCACCGGTGTTTCCTGTTGTAGGGGCGGCCAAAGGAGTGATCACCGGTAGTCTCGTGGTTTTTGGAACTATGGGTGTGGCAGCGATGATTTTCGGGCGGACTTACTGTGGCTGGTGCTGTCCGGCTGCCGGTCTGCAAGAGGTTTGCTTCGCCGTCAATTCCAAACCGGCGTTGGGCGGACGCTATGACGCGATAAAATACCTGTTGTGGGTTCCGTGGATCACGGCAATTATTGTGATTTCTGTCCGTTACGGAGGCTATCATAAACTGGATTTTTTCTTTGGAACAGAGCATGGACTTTCGGTGCATGATGCAGTGGGATACACTATATATTTTGCAATGGTGGCGATTATCGTGGTTATGGGAATATTAGGGGGACGGCGGGCTTTTTGCCATTATCTGTGTTGGATGGCTCCTTTTATGGTGATTGGTGCTCGTCTGCGCCGTCTGATACCGGGAGTGGGTGTGCGGCTGGAACGACGCGTTGCGGAATGCAGGCATTGCGGACTTTGCAGCCGTCATTGCCCGATGAGTCTGAATGTAGAAAAATTGATGCAGCAACTCCGGCCGTTTCATGATGAATGTGTGCTATGCGGCCGCTGTGCGGATGTTTGTCCGCAAGCGGCCATTGCATTGGCGTTTTGGACGAAAGGTAAATCAGACGATGGTTGGCGGGCTGGTGCCGATAGGTTATAATAAAGTGTAGAATAATCATCGTGGTTGCCGGGCCACTCCGGTGAAGGGGGTTTACTATGAAAGAACTGGAATTTATCTATAAACGCCGTAGCGTACGTAAATTTTTGGATACGCCGGTGACCCAAGAACACCTGCAAGCGATTATCCAGGCCGCTATTTACGCGCCGTCAGGGAAAAATCTGCAAAACTGGCATTTTGTCGTGGTGAACAATAAAGAAAAGATTGCGGGCATGGCCCGGGTAGTGGAAGAAAAAAATGCGGCATTGGCGCCGCTTTTGGGGAATGAGGGAAAAGCAAAATCTTTTCGCGGAATGCTGCCTTATGCGACCGTTTTTAAAAACGCGCCGACGGTGGTGCTGGTGTATGCCGGACCGTATCCTACCGTGGCGGACGATCTTCTGGCGGGTGGTATTATGCCGCCGGACGAGGCTCGAACTTATGCCGCCGCCAGTCCGGGAATCCAAAACATTGCGGCAGCCATGGAAAACTTGCAACTGGCTGCGGCCAGTCTGGGATATGGCACCTGCTGGATGACCGGACCCACTTATGCGGCAAAGGAAATTTCCGATTATATTGGGTTTGCACGGGAAGGATACTTTTTGGCGGCCATGACTCCGCTGGGGATACCGGCAGGGGCGCCACCGTCCGCACCGGCGCGCAAGCCGCTGGAGGACGTACTGACTATTATCAAGTGACAATGACGCAGAAGAGCAAGGTTGGGTTATGTAAAGCGACATATTAAAAACGCCTGCCCCGGTTAACCGGGGCAGGCGTTTTAGTAAGTACGCTGGTTTAGTGTCTCAAAGTATTCTGTAAGTTTTTTGCGGGTTAAACTTCTGCTGCACGGGGCCCATCCGGACCGGCGTCCAGTTCGGCGGTAAGCTGGGCGGGGTCTAGCTCATTTTCCCATTTGGACACCACAATGGTCGCAACGCCGTTACCAACCAGGTTGGTCAGCGCCCGGCCCATGGACATGAAGCGGTCGATGCCGAAGATAACGGCCAGAGCTGCTACCGGAATGCCGGGAATAATTGATAAAGTGGCCGCCAGGACGATGAAGCCGCTGCCGGTGACACCGGAAGCGCCTTTTGAAGTCAGCAGCAACACCGCCACAATGGTCAGTTCCTGCATCAGCGTCAGATCCGTGTTGGTGGCCTGCGCCAGAAAGATGGCGGCCATGGTCAGGTAAATGGACGTACCGTCCAAGTTGAAGGAATAGCCGGTGGGGATCACCAGACCCACTACCGGTTTGGAACAGCCCAGCCGTTCCATTTTCTCCATCATACGGGGCAGTACGCTTTCAGAAGAGGATGTACCCAGCACGATCAATAACTCTTCTTTGATATAGCCGAGAAATTTAAAGATGCTGAAGCCGGTCCATTTGGCAATGGGGCCGATAACCACCAGGACAAATATGATACAGGTCACATAGAAAACGGCCAACAATTTTCCCAAAGGTCCAAGGGAAGCAAGACCGTATTTGCCAATGGTAAACGCCATGGCGCCAAATACGCCGATGGGAGCGGCGGCCATAATCATATCGACCATTTTAAACAGCGCGTGAGTGAATTCATTGATGATATTGAATAACAGTTTACCCTTGGGGCCCATTGCGGACAATACCGCACCAAACATTACCGAAAACAGGAGAATTTGCAGAATGTCGCCTTTGGCAAAGGCATCCACCACCGTCGAGGGAATAATGTTCATGAAGAAATCGGCGGTGCTTTGGGGTTTGGCCGCGGCGGTGGTATAGGCGGAAATCGCCTTGGTGTCCAGTGCCGATACGTTAATGTTCATGCCGACGCCGGGTTGTAAGACTGTGATGGCCACCATGCCCATGAATAAAGCTGCGGTGGTGACGACTTCGAAATATATCAATGCTTTGGCGCCGACGCGCCCCACTTTCTTCATATCATCCATGCCGGCGATCCCGGAAACAATGGTACAGAAGATAATGGGGCCGATAATCATCTTAATCAGCTTAATAAAAGCATCACCTAGCGGACGCATGCTTTCACCAGTGGAAGGATAAAAATGCCCCAGTGCAACACCCAAAAAAATAGCAAAAAAAACCTGGAAATGTAACGATTTGTAAAATGGGGACTTACCCGCAGTGGCCGGTTGATTAGTGGCTGCCATGATATCATGCTCCTTTACACTTAATGGAATGGGTAGGGTTCAATGGTCAGGCAACCGCCACTATGATATTACAGAAAAACACGGATTCGTTTGCTTGTGCGCCAGGGTGGGCAATGTACCTTTCCTGTTGGAACACTGAAAACCAAACCGGTCATTTGTTTGCTCATGGGGTGCCTTATAAAATGCAGACTTCCTTCTGACAGACGAAGAAAAACGTTTCAGCGAAATGCAACAGGCGATATGGAGTCCATATTTTTGCGTTCGCGTGGCGCAGGGTTTTCCATCAGAATCGTGAAGAAAGCACGAAATTTACAATAAGCCCCCTTTCCGGAAAATATTAAAATTACGCTTCTTAATTATAGCGTTTTCGGCAGGGAAAATCAATTGGTTAGCGAAAATGTAATGAATACTTTATCAGGAAAAAAATGGGGCGCGAGGGTTTGAGGCACTATGTATCAGAGGTTTTTCCTGTGGAATATTTAGCGAATGAAAGAAAAAACGCATGAATATACGAAAAAATCTACTGGTTATGCAGTGGTGCCGGTGGCGGGTAAGGAGGTTATATTAACCGATGAGTTGGGTGAATAATGCGGGTATTTATATAGTTATGCTGCTGGTTCCGTTGTTTTGGGGCGGCGCTTTTGGCGTCACCAAGCATGTGCTGACAGAATTGCCGCCGATGACCACATCAGCAGTGCGGTTTGGACTGGCAGGGCTGATACTGTTGAGTTGGGCCGTGGTTAAAGGTGGCTGGAACGGGCGGGCTGTGCGCCAGAATTGGTGGGGTCTTACTGCGTTGGGCGTGACCGGAGTTTTTTGCTTCAATTTGTTTTTTGCGGTGGGATTGCAATATACTTCTGCCATCAATGCCGCGCTGGTGGTGGTGGTCAATCCGGTGGGAACAGCGCTGATTGCCTGCTTACTGATGGGTGAGGCCTGGAACCGGCGACTGATGACCGGCGTGCTGCTGTCGCTAGCGGGGGTGATGACGGTGATTTCCAAGGGTGATTTTGCCGCAGCGGTAGGATTGCAAATTAATTACGGAGAAATATTAATGCTGGGGGCAGTAGTTTCCTGGATTGCCTATACGATCATTGGTAAGCTGGTAATGCGGGGAATGGGCGTTGTTTTGGTTACCACGGTATCTACACTGATCGGTGCGGCGTTGCTGGCCATTAGTGCGATACCGGAAGGCGCTTGGCCCCGCCTAACACAGCTGTCAGGGCAGGCTATGGCAGAACTTGCGTATTTGGCGGTATTTCCTACCGTATTGGCGTTCTTGCTTTACAACCTGGGCATTCGACGCATTGGTGCCAGTCGGGCCAGTGCATACATCAATCTGATGCCGGTGAACGCGGTATTGATTGCGGCAGCGGTGTATGGCGAAACGGTAACGATGATGCATTTAAGCGGTATGGTACTGGTCATCGGCGGCGTACTGCTGACGACGACTTCCGGCACCAGCAAGAGATAAAGTGTAGTGCGGTCAATGTTAACCGAGCACTAAATGGATGTGTTCCGTTTTTTGCTCAATAACGGTGTCAGATGGTTTCGGTAAAAAATATGAAGACCGTGCATGGCGCGAGATAAGGCGACATAGAGGAGACGAGCGTCAAAATCATTCGCCTGAAATTGTTCTGCCGAGGCGTCCCAGAGAATGACGGCGTCAAATTCTAAACCTTTGGCCAGCGAAACGGGTAGCAGGGAAATGCCGCCACGATAGCCGGTGGATTGATCGGTGACTAATTGGATGTCGAAACCGGCGGTGGGGAGCAGTGGTGTCAACTGGCGGTACAATTCCCTGCTGTCCGTTTCCCGGCGGGTGATGACTCCCATAGAACGGTGACCCAGTTGTTGAAACCGTTCCAATGCCTTCAACAGTTGTGCGGCGGCCGCCGGTTCCGGTTGGATTTTTTCCACCGTGGGCCGGTGGCCGGTTTCATAGACGGGCACCGCCGGCGAATGACCAGTGGGCATAACCCGGTTACAAAGCTCAACAATTTCCCGGGAGGAACGGTAGCTATAAAGAATTTCCCGATAGACGGAACGGTCGGTGGAAAACACTTCGGCTTTCAGCATATTCCAGCTTTCAATACTGCGGTACGCGTGGATGCCCTGGGACATGTCGCCCATAATGGTGAAAGAGCCGTTACCCGATAAAAGTTTGAGCACCGAAAATTCCATGATGTTCAGATCCTGGGCTTCATCCACGACAATGTGGTCGAATTTGGTCAGATGGTGCCAACCGGTACTTAAATAATGGAGATAGCAAAGTGGCGCCAGATCATCCCGTTCCACCCGACCGGTATCCAGAATGGTCAGCGAGTGGGCCATCAGCCACTCCAAATTTCCTTTAAGATTTTTCAATGGTTTGAAATGGCTTTTGCTGGTGAATACTTCTCGATAGGCCGTCAATAAATCCCAGTCTGACTGGTGACGCGAAAGCGTTGCCAGGAACTTGTCGGCCTCACGGCGATAGCGGCTCAGATCCATTCCGATGGAAAGTGCAAGCTGCTGGCGGGATTCTTCCACTTCCAAAAAATTGTTCACCGTGAACCGGATATATTGGTTCAGACTGCGGATTCGTTCCAGATACGGCGCGCTGACATCGGCCATGAAG
>DATMYQ010000318.1:0-20598 GCA_035560935.1 Patescibacteria group bacterium
GTATAATTATGAATATCGATTTTGTTTGGAGGTTGAAATCATGTTTAACGCAATTTCTGGAGGCATTACTTCACCCCAAGGTTTTAAAGCAGCTGGAGTGAAGGCGGGTATTAAAAAAAGCGGTAAAGAAGATGTCGCTATCATATACAGTGAAGTGCCGGCTGCAGTAGCTGCAGTGTTCACCACCAACAAAATGGCGGCGGCACCGGTTCAGATCTCCCGACGTGCAGTGGAAAAGGGGCAGGCCCGGGCCATTGTTATCAATTCCGGCTGCGCCAACGCCTGCACCGGACAACAAGGCATGGTGGACGCGCAGGCTATGGTGCATATGGCTGCCGGAGCTCTGACAATAAAAGACTCGGAAGTGCTGGTGGCTTCCACCGGCGTTATTGGCCAACTGCTGCCGATGGGCAAGGTGGCGGAAGGAATAAAAGAAGCAGCCCGGACGTTGAGTAACGGTGGTGGGCAGGGGCATGAACAGGCATTGCAGGCGATCATGACCACCGATACGTTCCCCAAATCCTGTGCGTACGAGTTTTCCCTCGGCGGCAAAACAGTTAAAATTGCCGGTATTGCCAAAGGCGCCGGCATGATCCACCCCAACATGGCCACGATGCTGTCCTTTGTCACCACGGATGCGGCAGTGGCGACCAGCGTGTTAAAACAGGCGCTGCAGGACGCGGTGAACTTGTCATTTAATATGATCACGGTGGATGGCGATACCAGCACCAACGATACGTTATGCGTCCTGGCTAATGGTCAGGCGGGCAATTTACTGATTGATCAGGCGGCGGGTGCGGATTATGATACTTTCTTTGCCGCTTTGAAAAAAGTTTGTATTGAATTGGCCCAACTGGTGGTCCGGGACGGTGAGGGCGCAACCAAGTTTTTGGAAATTACAGTTAGTGGTGCGGTAAATTTTGCAGAGGCAAAGCAGGCCGCGATGGCCATTGCCAAATCGCCGCTGGTAAAAACCGCCTTTTTCGGACAGGATCCCAACTGGGGACGTATTTTGTGCGCGGCCGGTTATTCCGGTTCGGCGGCAGACCCGGAAAAAACCTCACTGGATATCGGTGGTATTACTATCGTTACCGACGGCCAGGGGGCTCAATACGATGAGACGGCGTTGAAAAAAGTAATGGCGGCCAAAGATATCGTGGTGAACGTGCATCTTGGAGCGGGAAATACTGCGGCTACCGTTTGGACGTGTGATTTTTCCTATGAATATGTTAAAATTAATGGCGAGTACCACACCTGATCCCGCCAGGGATCCATTTTGACGGGGTGGTGTGGTCCACACTGAGAACGGAAGGATGGATGAACACATGATTCGATCGGTTGAAAAAGCGGCGGTACTCATTGAAGCGCTGCCCTATCTGCAGCGTTTTGCCGGTAATACCATCGTCATTAAATACGGCGGCAACGCCATGTTAAACGAGGAATTGAAGAAAAACGTCATCCAGGACATTATCTTCATGAAATTGGTAGGTATCCGCCCGGTCGTCGTTCATGGCGGCGGCCCTGAAATTACCGCTATGCTGAAAAAAGTGGGAAAACAATCCGAGTTTGTCAGCGGCCTGCGGGTGACCGATGCGGAAACGGCGGAAATCGCGGAGATGGTTCTGGTCGGAAAAATCAACAGCGAGATCGTAAAGCTGCTCAATTTCTATGGTGCGAAAGCGGTGGGACTCAGCGGCAAGGACGCCGATTTAATGATGGCGTCCAAACATTTGGCCACTGTGCATGAGGACGGAAAAACCCGGGAAGTGGACATCGGTTTGGTGGGAGACGTACTGAAATTGAATACCGGCATTTTAAATACCCTGCTGGATGCCGGATATATTCCGGTCATCGCACCGATTGGTGTTGGTAAAGACGGTTCCACATATAATATTAACGCCGATTATGTGGCTGGTGAAATCGCCGCGGCGCTGGGCGCGGAGAAGCTGGCGCTACTGACCGACGTCGAAGGAATTTACCGCGATTATCAGGATAAAAGCAGCTTTATTTCCACCCTGTCGCTGGCTGAAGCTCAGGACATGATCAAAAATCACAAAATAGACGGCGGTATGATCCCCAAAGTAGAGGCCTGTATTAAGGCGTTGGCCGGCGGCGTTGGTAAAACCCATATCATTGACGGACGTCAACCCCACTCGTTATTATTAGAGGTTTTTACCAGTGAAGGGATTGGTACGGAAGTCGTCAAGTATAGGAGGTATATCAGTGGATAAACAACAAGTATTTCAAGTTGACAAAGAGACCTATTTGCCAGTGTTTGCCCGTTATGACATTGTGATGTCCCATGGCGACGGAGTATATGCGTATGATAACGAAGGAAAAAAATATATTGATTTTCTCGGCGGGATTGCCGTAAATATTTTGGGGCATGCTCACCCCCGGCTGGTGAAAGCTATAGCCGAACAGGCGGGACGGATGATTCACTGCTCCAACCTTTATTATACGGAAGCGCAGGCCCAACTGGGACAGAGCCTGGTGAAACTGAGCGGACTGGGCAAAGCGTTTATCGGCAACAGTGGCGCGGAAGCCAATGAAGGCGCCTTGAAACTGGCCCGCAAATATGGCAAAACCATTAGCGCCGACAAAGTGGAGATTATTGCCGCCCAGCACTCCTTCCACGGACGGACGCTGGCAACGCTGACAGCCACCGGCCAGCCCAAATACCAGAAGGGTTATGAGCCGCTACCCGGTGGTTTCACCCATGTGCCGTACAATGATGTGGCGGCGCTGGAAGCCGCTATATCCTCCAAAACCTGTGCCGTGCTGCTGGAACCCATCCAGGGTGAAGGCGGCGTGGTGGTGCCGGAAGCCGGTTACCTGAAAAAAGTACGTCAATTATGCGATACTCATGGGGCGTTGCTGATCCTGGACGAGATTCAGACGGGTATGGGCCGGACAGGAACGATGTTTGCTTATGAACAGAGCGGTATTCAGCCGGATGTGGTGACGCTGGCCAAAGGATTGGGTGGTGGCGTGCCCATCGGTGCGTTTATTGCCACGGACAAAGCGGCGGCCGCTTTTGCCGCCGGTGACCATGGCACCACCTTCGGTGGAAATCCGCTGGCCTGCGCGGCGGCTAACGCGGTACTGGCGATTATGGCGGAAGAAAAATTGCCGGAAAACGCCCGGATACAGGGCGAATATTTAAAAAAGCAGTTGAACGTCCTGATGGCAAAATATCCGGCGCTGATCACGGAAGTGCGCGGACTGGGCCTGATTGCCGGCGCCAAACTGACTCGCCCCGGGCGGGATATTGTCAATCAGTGTCTGGAAAAGGGGGCCATCATTAATTGTACTGCCGGCGATGTATTACGCTTCGTTCCGCCGCTGAACATTACCGCGGCGCATATTGATGAGGTCATTGACATTCTGGACAGCGTGCTGGCGCAGCAATAGCGATAAAGACCAGGCAGAGCCGGACATGAACTTACGGGAGAGTGTATAACCATGAGCAGCCTGAAAGGCAAGGACTTATTATCCATACATGACCTTTCCGTCGCCGAGGTCCATGAGATTTTGGACTTGGCCCGGATATTAAAGGAAAAACAAAGACGGGGCGAACAACATCACCTGCTGGCCGGGAAAACGTTGGGCATGATTTTTCAAAAATCCTCTACCCGGACCCGGGTATCTTTTGAGGTAGGGATGTGGCAGTTGGGTGGCAGTGCCCTGTTTCTCAGCTCCAACGATTTACAGATTGGCCGTGGCGAGCCGGTGAAGGATACGGCCCGGGTACTGTCCCGTTATGTGGACGGAATTATGATCCGGACTTTTTCCCATCTGGAAGTAGAAGAGCTGGCTGAATACGCCTCAATTCCGATCATCAACGGTTTAACGGATCTCTTGCACCCCTGTCAGGCTTTGGCCGATATTTTCACGGCCATAGAATACAAGGGTGATTTAAAAGGCCGTAAGTTGGCTTATATTGGTGACGGCAACAATATGGTCAATTCCCTGCTGCACATTTGTGCCAAAATGGGTATGGACATCAGTGTGGCTACGCCGGCCGGTTATGCTCCCGATGCGACCATTGTGGAGGAAGCCGTGGCGGACGCCGCTCAGACTGGCAGCAAAATCACTTTTGTTAATGATCCCTACGCCGCAGTTCAAGGTGCGGATGTATTGTACACCGACGTCTGGGCCAGCATGGGTAAAGAGGGAGAACAGGCCATCCGCAAGGTGGCGTTTGCCGGTTTTCAGATCAACCAGTCGTTGGTCAGCGCCGCCAAGTCGGACTGCATTGTGCTGCATTGTTTACCGGCGCACCGGGGTGAGGAAATTACCGACGATGTTATGGAAGGTCCGCATTCGGTGGTCTTTGATGAGGCGGAAAATCGGCTTCATGTACAAAAAGCCATCATGGCCTTGCTGATCGGTTAAGGAGTGGGTGTTATGAAACCTGTATCCATTCGGTCGATGGAACCGACCGACTATGATGCTGTCATTGCGCTTTGGCGGGCAACTCCGGGCATTGGCCTCAATGACGCCGATTCCCGGGAAAATGTCGCCGCTTTTCTCACTCGCAATCCGGGGCACAGCCAGGTTGCCGACAGCGAATCCGGCATTGTCGGTGCCGTACTTTGCGGTCATGACGGACGACGGGGATATTTACATCATCTGGCGGTGGCGGCCACCTGGCGCCGGCAGGGACTGGGACGCCGACTGACGGAGGCTGCTTTGGCCAGTCTGGCGCCGGCGGGCATTGCCAAATGCCATTTGTTTATTTTCCGGGACAATCGGGAAGGCATTGCGTACTGGACTCACAACGGCTGGTCGTTGCGGGATCATCTCCATATTGCATCCTATGACCTGATCTGACGCCTGCGGACAGGTCAGGCCACTCAGGAGGTGACCAAATGCAGGATAAAGAATACAATGGTTATTTGTTCAGCGCTAACCGGGAGCGCTTAGCGATAGACCGGATTGCTGAATTGTTGGGACAGTCGTACTGGGCTCAAGGACGCAGTCGGGAAACCATTGTCCGTTCGATAAACCATTCCTTGTGTTTTGCCATTTACAAGGATGGCTATCAGATCGGCTTTGCCCGGGTGGTAACTGATTATGCCACGATGTTTTGGCTGTCGGATGTTTTTATTGATAAAAATTTCCGCGGACAAGGATTAGGCAAGAAGTTGGTCGAATATGTTTTAAGTGCAACACCGTTGAAAGAACTGAATGGCATTCTTGGAACAAAGGATGCCCATGGACTGTATGAACAGTATGGCTTTCAGCGGGACCCGGAACGGCTGATGCGCCGCCGGGTTTGAAGATGGCGCTAGCCGTCTTACTTTATTTACAGGAGGAACAAAAATATGAGCAAGATTAAAAAAGTAGTACTGGCTTACTCCGGTGGTCTGGACACCTCGGTCATCATTCCCTGGTTGAAGGAAAATTATCAGTGTGAAGTGATTGCGATGTGTGCCGACGTTGGACAGGGAGATGAACTGAACCCGGTTAAGGACAAAGCGTTAAAATCCGGCGCCAGCAAAGTATATATCGAAGACTTGACCAAGCCTTTTCTGGAGGAATATGTCTGGCCGACATTGCGGGCCGGTGCCGTTTACGAAGGGAAATACCTGCTGGGCACTTCATTTGCCCGGCCGATCATTGCCAAAGCGTTGGTGGACATTGCCTTGAAAGAGGGTGCGGACGCCATTGCCCACGGTGCCACCGGCAAAGGCAACGACCAGGTGCGGTTCGAACTGACGGTCAAAGCGCTGGCCCCACATCTGGAAATCATCGCTCCCTGGCGGTTATGGGACATCCGTTCGCGGGAGGACGCCATCGACTATGCTGAGAAACATGGCATTCCCATACCGGTGACCAAAGCCCGGCCTTACAGCATGGACCGGAACATCTGGCATCTGAGCCATGAAGGGGCTGATCTGGAAGACCCGGCCAACGAGCCGCTGGACGACCTGTGCATGATCGCCGTTCATCCGGAAAAAGCACCGGACAAGGCTACTTATGTTGAAGTTACCTTTGAACAGGGAACTCCGGTGGCGGTGGACGGACAAAAAATGGGCGCAGTGGCACTGTTGACCCGGTTAAACGAGTTGGGTGCGGCCAATGGCATCGGTATCACCGATTTGGTGGAAAACCGGCTGGTCGGCATGAAATCCCGGGGCGTTTATGAAAATCCCGGCGGAGCGATTTTGTACTATGCTCACCGCGAACTCGAATCCCTGACACTGGATCGGGCTACTATGCACTATAAAGAGCAAATCGCTAGCCGCTATGCGGAATTGGTATATGATGGCATGTGGTTTTCGCCGCTCAGAGAAGCACTGGATGCCTTTGTCAACTCCACTCAACAGACCGTTACCGGCACGGTACGTATGAAACTGTATAAAGGGAATATTATGAGCGCCGGTTCCCGTTCGCCTTATTCGCTCTACAGCGAAGAGTTCGTCACTTTTGGCCGGGATGAAGTGTACAACCAAAAAGATGCGGAAGGCTTCATTAACCTGTTTGGTTTGCCGTTGAAAGTCCGGGCGCTGATGAAAGAGAAAGAGGCGAAACAGTAATGAGCAAATTGTGGGGAGGTCGCTTTTCCAAAAGCACCGATGTACTGGTGGAGGAGTTTACCTCCTCCATTTCTTTTGATCAGCGGATGTACCGGCAGGATATTGCCGGCAGCATCGCTCATGCCCGGATGCTGGGCAAGTGCGGTATTATCCCACCGGAAGATGTGGAAAAGATCATTGATGGTCTGCAGGAAATTTTGGCCGATATTGAAGCCGGGGAATTCAGCTTTGAAGTGGCGCTGGAAGATATCCATATGAATATTGAAAAACGGCTGACCGACCGGATCGGTGCTGCCGGCGGCCGTCTGCATACCGCCCGCAGCCGCAATGATCAGGTGGCGTTGGATACCCATATGTATGTTCGTCAGGAAGTGGCCGCCATTGCCGGCTTGCTGGTTGACATGGAGAACGCGATTTTAGAAACGGCGGAAAAATACAATGATGTGATTATGCCGGGCTATACTCATATGCAAAGGGCGCAACCGGTCTTGTTCTCACATCATCTGATGGCCTATTTCTTTATGCTGGAACGGGACTTCCGGCGTTTGTCGGGTGTTTGGCAGTCAGCTGACATTATGCCGCTGGGGGCCGGTGCGCTGGCCGGCACCACCTTTCCCATTGACCGGCATTACGTGGCTCAGCAACTGAAGTTTGGCCGGGTGTATGAAAATAGCATGGATGCGGTCAGCGACCGGGATTATATTATGGAATTTTTAGCCTTTGCGTCGATCATGATGGTGCATTTAAGCCGGATCAGTGAGGAGATTATTCTCTGGTGCTCCAAGGAATTTTCCTTCATTGAACTGGATGATGCCCACTGCACCGGTTCCAGCATCATGCCGCAAAAGAAAAATCCTGACGTGGCGGAACTGGTCCGGGGCAAGAGTGGCCGGGTATTTGGTCATCTGATGGCGATGCTGGCTGTTTCCAAGGGACTGCCGCTGACCTACAATAAAGATTTGCAGGAAGATAAGGAAGGTTTGTTCGATACCATTGATACGGTGAAATTCAGCCTCACGGTATACGCTGCCATGCTGCGCGGCATGAAAGTAAACGAGCAACACATGAAAGAGACCACTCGCAGCGACTTCTCCAATGCCACCGATATGGCTGACTATTTGGTAAAAAAAGGTTTGCCGTTCCGTCAGGCGCACGAGGCGGTTGGGCGTTGCGTAGCTTATTGTTTGGAACAAGGGAAAGATCTGGTCGATCTGAGCCTCGACGAATTCCGCAGTTTCTCGGAGTTGTGCGAGGAAGATATTCTGCCGGCAATTCAAGTGGAAACCTGTGTGTATGCCCGTGGCTCTTTCGGCGGCACGGCACCGGAACGGGTGCGTGAAGCGATGAATGCGGCCCGCCGGGTGATGGCGGAGCAGGAGAAAGCACTTGACAGGTATACGAAAGTCACACTATAATAATCCTAATGTTTACAGCGTTTGTACGCTTAGAGCGGACAGTATCGCCGAATATTTCAAGGGAGGATTATTAGATTATGACAACAATTCAAGTGACGACAGCGGCTCAGCGAGGCACGTTGCCGGACGCAGACAAGCTGGGCTTTGGCAAAATATTTACCGATCACATGCTGGAAATGGATTATGAAACGGGAAAAGGCTGGCATAATGCTAAGATTGTACCTTACGCCGACATTACAATGTCGCCGGCGGCAATGGTTCTTCACTACGGTCAGGCGATTTTTGAAGGAATGAAGGCTTTCAAAACCGCAGACGGCCGTATTGTTATGTTTCGTGCGAAAGATCATCTGCAACGCTTCAATCGTTCGGCAGATATTCTCTGTATTCCGCAGATGGACGCAGCGTTTTTGGAAAAAGCGATCAGCCAGTTGATTGACCTGGATAAGGAGTGGGTTCCCGGTAAAGTGGGCACCTCGCTCTATATTCGTCCCTTTGTGGTGGCCGTCGACCCGTATGTTGGCGTAAAAGTGGGTGACATATACAAGTTGTATGTCATTTTGTCACCGGTGGGCGCTTATTATGCTTCCGGCTTTAATCCGGTCAAAATCAAAGTGGAAGAAAAATATGTCCGCGCAACTCAGGGTGGTCTGGGTGAAGCCAAAACCCCGGCCAACTACGCTGCCAGCATGAAAGCTTCCGAGGAAGCCAAGGAAGAAGGCTATACCCAGGTATTATGGCTGGATGCTGTGGAACGTAAATATGTTGAAGAAGTGGGTACTATGAACATTTTCTTCAAAATTGCCGGTGAACTTGTTACTCCGGCATTGAGCGGCAGTATTTTGTCCGGCATTACCCGGCGTACGGTTATTGAATTGGCGAAGGAATGGGGAGTCAAAGTAGCGGAACGGCAGATTTCCATTGAGGAAATTTATGCTGCTCATGCTAGCGGTCAGCTGGAGGAAGTGTTCGGGTCCGGAACCGCCGCCATTATTTCTCCTGTGGGAGAATTGTGCTGGAAAGGCAAAAAAATTGCCATTAATGATAACAAAACCGGTCCGTTGTCACAGAAACTCTTTGACTATATCTTTGGCGTGCAGACGGGTAAAGAACCCGACAAATTTGGCTGGGTTACGGAAGTAACTAAATTGTAAGGACGAAAAACGGCGGAAAAGCGATGACGCTTTTCCGCCGTTTTTGCATCTGCGATGCTCGTGTTTTTGGCAGGCCCAATGAATATATTTCAGGAAAATTTCATGAAATGACTGATCGTAGCAGGGGATTTGATTTGTCGGGTAGAATAGAAAATCGGATATGCAGTTTTTATGAAAAAATTTGAGGTGCACGGGTATGTGGTTGCAATTGCAAGGCGTGATCGCCACCATTTCGCTGCTTGATATTTTGGATATTGTCATTGTGGCGTTCGTTCTCTACAAAATGTATTATATGATCAAAGATACCCGGGCGGTAGCGTTGCTAAAGGGTTTGATTGTGCTGCTGCTGGCTACGCTGATCAGCAAGTGGCTGGGGCTGAATGTGATTAACTGGCTGCTACAGAAAGCTATGACCGTGGTCATGGTGGCGTTACCGGTGGTGTTTCAGCCGGAACTGCGGCGAGCACTGGAGCAATTAGGGCGGGGCCGTTTCTTCCATAACCGGGCTCGCTTAAACGCGGAAGAAGCAGGAAAATTTTTGACGGAGTTGATTTCGGCCGTAGAGGTTTTGGCCCGGAATAAAATTGGCGCGTTGATCGTGGTGGAAAGAGAAACCGGTCTGAATGACTATACGGAATCTGGGATTAAAGTGGATGGCCTGGTATCCAGCGAGATGCTGATTAATACCTTTATTCCCAACACGCCGATGCATGATGGTGCTGTTATCGTGCGGGGAAACCGGATTCAGGCCGCGGGCTGTCTGCTGCCGCTGACCGAGGACCGCAGCTTGAACAAGGAATTGGGAACCCGGCACCGGGCGGCCATTGGCATCAGTGAACAGACGGATGCGCTGGTGTTGGTGGTTAGCGAAGAAACGGGAGCTATTTCTGTTGCCCAGGGAGGCAAACTGGTCCGGTATTTGGATGCGGAAGCATTGTGGGACTATCTGCAGCCCCTATTTGTGGTCAAGTCTTCATCGTTGGGTGATTTTTTCCACTGGAGGCGTCCGGATGCATAAGAAAGTAGAACGGAATCTGGCGACCAAAATGTTGGCGCTGGTGTTGGCCATGATACTTTGGCTGTATGTAATGAACGAACAGAACCCTCCTATTGATGCGGCGTTTACCGTGCCGCTGGAAGTCCGCAACGTCACTACTGATTTTTTGGTGGCGGATGCACCGGAATCCGTTCGTATTAAAGTGCGCGGTCCCCGCAACGTGATTGCCGGTTTGCAGGGTCAAGAAATAAAGTCGTTCATTGACTTGAAAGGTTTGAATGAAGGTCGGCATAGCGTCAAAGTGAACGCGGTGCTGCCAACGAATCTGGAATTGGCGGAAATTAGTCCGGACAAGGTGTCATTGCGGCTGGATATCAGTGTCAGCCGACGCTTGCCGTTGACCGTTAAAACGGCGGGAACGCTGGTGGCGGGCATCCGCTTGGATGGCATGACTCCAGCAGTGGAAGAAGCTGTGCTGGAAGGGCCTAAAACGGCGATGAATCAGGTGGATAAGGTCCTTGTTACCGTCGACCTGTCTGGTAAGGCAGCGGATTTTGCCATGGAAGAACGGCTATTGCCTGTAGATCAGCAGGGACGAGAAGTGGAAGGCGTCATCGTGAAGCCGGCCCGGACAAAAATTTCTCTGGCGTTGAGTCAGGAACAGGTAAGGAAAACAGTCGATGTGAAACCGGCGATTCAGGGAGATTTGGCCGCTGGCTTTAGTCTGCGGTCTGTCACCGTCGACCCGGTACGGATTGAATTGCGAGCGCCGGCCAAGTTGCTGGAAAAAGTGGATTTTGTCTATACGGAACCTGTTAATTTAAACGGAGTGTCTCGCAATGTGGAACGGGAAGTAAAAATACGGACGCCGGAAGGTATCAGCGCTTCACCGGCCACCGTGACCGTACGGGTACAGGTAGGTCCGACGGGTGAATAACTGTACTTAAGAGCGGAAAGGAGACAAATTCGTGCTGCGAATTGCTAATTTACGTGTGGCGCTTGAAGATGTCGCCCCTTTGGAACTGTTAGCGGCCCGGCGTCTGAAATTGCCGGTGGAGGCCGTGGAACAAACGACGATTATCCGGCGGGCGATTGATGCCCGCCGCAAGCATGCTATTCATTTTGTATACACGTTGAACGTTAGGGTACGAAGCAATGAGGAACGAGTGATCAACCGTTTGCGGGGTGATCGGGATGTCTCCATTTTTGCACCGCCGGTACGGGAACCAATGGTCGTCGGTTCCCAGCCGCTGACCGATCGTCCCGTGGTTGTGGGAGCAGGTCCGTCAGGCCTTTTGGCCGCTTTGACACTGGCGGAACAGGGCTATAAACCGCTGCTGCTGGAGCGGGGGCAGGATGTGGATACCCGGACACGGGACATTGCTGATTTTTGGAGTACCGGCCGCCTTAATGAAGCCTCTAACGTGCAGTTCGGTGAGGGCGGGGCCGGGACTTTTTCCGACGGCAAACTCACTACCCGGGTCAACGATCCCCGAATGGAACAGGTGCTGGAACTGCTGGTGGAACACGGTGCGCCGCCGGAGATCCGTTATTTGCATAAACCGCATATCGGTACCGATCGTCTGCGGGCTGTAGTGAAAAGTTTGCGATGCCGTATTCAGGATTTGGGTGGAACAGTGGAATTCGGCGCCCGGATTACGGATATTGAGATTACCGGAAGTCAACTGAGCCATATTACCGTCAATGGTGACCGAAAAATTTCCTGTCAGGTTTTGCTGCTGGCCATTGGCCATAGCGCCCGGGACACTTACGCGATGCTGCACCGGCGGGGATTGGCGCTGGAAGCCAAAGCTTTTGCCATCGGGGTGCGCATCGAGCATCCGCAGGAATTGATTGATCAGGCTCAATACGGGCCGGCGGCCGGCCATCCCCGGTTGGGGGCGGCGGATTATGCGTTGGTGTTTCAGGACCGGATTGGTCAACGGACGGCATATTCTTTTTGCATGTGTCCCGGTGGCCAGGTGGTGGCTGCGGCGTCGGAAGCCGGCGGTCTGGTTACCAACGGTATGAGCCATTATAGCCGGGCTTCCGGAATTGCCAACAGCGCGGTGGTGGTTGGCGTTCAACCGAGTGATTGGGGCGGATCGGACTTGGGCGGCGTAGAGTTCCAACGGCGCTGGGAAAGGCTGGCGTTCACTCTGGGTGGTGGAGATTACACGGCACCGGTGCAAACGGTGGGTGATTTTCTTACCGGCCGCAGCGGCGGGGTATCGTCACTACTTTCAGGTAGTTACCGGCCAGAAGTAAAATCAGCTGATTTGCATCAGACACTACCGGACTACGTGACGGCGTCATTAGCCCGGGCGTTGCCGGATTTTGGCCGGCGCATACGGGGATTTGACCATCCGGGAGCGTTAATGACCGGGGTGGAGACGCGAACGTCTTCGCCGGTTCGTTTGTTGCGGGGCAACGATTTTCAGTCGGTTTCTCATGAGGGAATTTATCCGTTGGGTGAGGGCGCCGGTTATGCCGGTGGCATTATGAGTGCCGCATTGGACGGATTGAATGGGGCGCTGGCTGTGATCAGCCGTTACCGGCCGTTTTAGGCGTATTGAAAATGAATTACTGAAAGGGGTTTGTGATTAATTCATGGGTAAATTATTTGGGACCGACGGTGTACGGGGATTGGCGAATACGGAATTGACTCCGGAATTGGCGTTTAAACTGGGCCGGGCTGCGGCGACCTATTTTGGCCGGGAGAAAAAACAACCGGTTTTATATATTGGACGTGATACCCGGATTTCCGGACAAATGCTGGAAGCCGCGCTGGCGGCAGGTATCTGCTCCGCCGGTGGTAAAGCGGTACTGTTGGGAGTGATGCCGACGCCGGCAGTGGCTTTTCTGGCCAGATCGCATGGCGTACAGTCCGGTGTAGTTATTTCTGCTTCACATAATCCGTACCCGGACAACGGGATCAAATTTTTTGCCGGTAACGGTTATAAACTGTCGGACGCGGCGGAAGACGAACTGGAAGAACTGGTACTGGCTCAGGACGACAAACTGGCACGGCCGACCGCCGGTGATGTCGGTGTGATTCAGCAGCACCATGATTTACTGAAAGAATATATTGACCATGTGGTCGGCAGCATCTCGAAAAATTTTTACGGCCTGAAAATTGTTGTTGATTGTGCGAATGGCGCTGCCTATGAAGCGGCTCCCGTAGCGTTGAAAAAACTAGGAGCTGAGGTTATTGTTGTAAACAATCATCCCGATGGCGTGAATATCAACCATCACTGCGGTTCCACCCATCTGGAGGGTCTGCAGCAGGCAGTTCGGGAGCATCACGCACATTTGGGCATTGCTCATGATGGAGATGCGGACCGTTGCTTGGTAGTAGATGAGAACGGTGAAGTGGTGGACGGTGATCAGATTATGGTGATTTGTGCGCTGGATCTGATGAAACAGGGGAAATTGGCGGACAACACGCTGGTCACTACCGTCATGAGCAATCTGGGCCTGCATCAGGCGATGAAACGAGCTGGCGGTAAAATAGAAGTCACTGCTGTTGGTGATCGCTATGTATTGGAAGCGATGCAGGCGAAAAAATTGTCGCTGGGCGGTGAACAGTCCGGACACATTATTTTTGCGGACCACAGCACCACCGGGGACGGCCTGTTGACGGCACTGCGTCTGGTGTCCGCGCTGGTGGAAAGCGAACGGAAATTGTCGGAATTGGCGGCTGTGATGACCCGATTCCCTCAGACATTGGTCAATATTCGGGTAAAGAGCAAAGCCGGCTGGCAGGAGAATGCGGCTATTAGCGCCGCGATTCAGGAGGGTGAGGCGAAACTGGGTGAAGATGGCCGTATTTTGGTACGCCCGTCGGGTACCGAGCCGTTGATCCGGGTTATGGCTGAGGGGCCTAACCAACGGGAACTGGAAGCGATTGCCGAAAATATTGCCGGGGTCATCAGCGCTCAACTGGCCTGATATATCTGGTTGGAAGATTTAGCACCGGCCATTGACCGGTGCTAAGATTTGTAATAGAATAGAAGAGTGCGAAGGAGCGCCTAGGCGCTCCTTCTTTGCAAATACCGGCGAAACGGGGTGATGAATGGAGAAAAGAAAGCATAATGTGCGCCGTTAAACCGGCCGGAAATCGCGCAGCGGTGAAGCGCCCCGAAGGGATGGGGGCTTTGCGTTCACAGCTGAGGTGAAAACTAAATGGAGCGCTGGTGCTTGGTTCAGGCCAAGCAGACGAGGGAGAGGTTAATCGAGATAGTCAGCGGATGCCTCTCGGCCACTGTGGTCGTAAGCCTGTCGACAAAACCGTGGGGTGACCTGCGGGACAAAACGGCGGCGGCAGAATGGCAGGTGTTGTCTGTCCTTTCGATGATATAACGAAAGAAAAGAGATGACTACTTTTGGTTACGTGCGGAAAATTTTCCGTCTACGGACCTTGCCGGCAACTTCACATCCCATTACAAACGGAACCCAAGACGTTTTACGACGTCTTGGGTTTACTATTGCTAATTTTAGGAGGATTGCGCATATGTGCGGTATTGTTGGATATATTGGACCGAATCCTGCGGCGCCTTTTCTGTTAGAGGGCTTGTCAAAATTAGAATATCGGGGCTATGATTCCGCCGGGATCGCCGTCTTTGACGGTAAAACCATTCATGTGGCCAAAAGTGTAGGCCGGCTTGCTTCGCTGCAGCAAATCGTGGAAGCGAACCCGCTGCAGGGGCAGATTGGCATTGGTCATACCCGCTGGGCGACTCATGGACGCCCGTCGGACTCTAACTCACATCCTCACACCGATTGCACCGGGCGCTTCGTCGTGGTACATAACGGGATTGTGGAAAATTATTTAACTTTAAAAGAAGAATTACTGGCTAAAGGTCATGAATTCACTTCCGAGACGGACACCGAAGTGGTGGCACATCTCCTGGAAGATTGTTTTACCGGTAATTTTGAAGAAGCCGTGAAAAAAGTACTGGCCCAGATCGCAGGTTCTTACGCACTGGTCTTTATGAGCCTGGACGAACCGGATAAACTGATTTGCACTAAACAGGATAATCCGATGGTTATTGGCCTGGGTAATGGAGAAAATTTTATCGCTTCCGATATTCCCGCGATTATCAATCGGACCCGCAAAACATATATTCTCAACGATGGTGAGGTGGCTATTGTCACCGCTGATTCGGTTTGGGTCACCAATCGCCAGGGGGTGCCGGTTACCAAGAAAATCTTCGAAGTGTATTGGGATGCCCAAGCTGCGGAAAAAGGCGGCTACGAGCATTTTATGATTAAGGAGATTTACGATCAGCCCAAAGCTGTACGTGATACTATGACCGGTCGTATTGCCAAAGATGATATTGGCTTTATCTTTGACGAATTAAATTGGACTGCCGATGAGATGGCGGCCATTAAGAAAATTTTTATCATTGCCTGCGGTACTGCTTATCATGCCGGACTGGTGGGGAAACACTACCTGGAGAAGATGGCCCGTATCCCGGTGGAAGTTGACGTGGCTTCAGAGTTCCGTTACCGTTCACCACTGGTTGATGATCAGACGATGGTCATCGTCGTCAGCCAGTCCGGCGAAACCATTGATACTTTGGCAGCATTGAAGGAATCCAAGCGGCTGGGTGCCCGGACTTTGGCTGTGACCAACGTTGTGGGTTCCTCCATGGCCCGGGAAGCGGATCAGGTGGTCTATACCTGGGCTGGTCCGGAAATCGCCGTGGCGTCCACTAAAGCGTACGTCACGCAGCTGGTGCTGTTGTCGATGCTGGCCGGCTATCTGGCGAATGTGCGCGGCACTGTTTCTGTCGAAGAAACCCGTGCTCTCTGCCAGGGCCTGAAAAATCTGCCGGCGCAGATTCACGAAATCATGGAAGATGTGGAGTCCATTAAAACCTTCGCGACACAGTACGGCTACAACGATGACGTATTCTTCATCGGTCGTTCGTTAGACCACGCGGTGGCACTGGAAGGTTCACTGAAACTAAAAGAAATATCTTATATCCATGCGGAAGCCTATGCTGCCGGCGAACTTAAACATGGTACCCTGGCGCTGATTGTTGAAGGGGTGCCGGTTATTGCGCTGGCTACCCAGCATGATGTTTACGAGAAAATGCTTAGCAACATTAAGGAAGTCAAAGCCCGGGACGCCGTGGTCATCGGGGTGGCGCTCAAAGGTGATAAAGAAATTGAAAAGTATGTTGACCACACTATTTTTGTTCCCCAAACGGAAAAATATCTGGCGCCAATTTTAGCTGTTATTCCGCTGCAGTTACTGGCGTACTATGCTGCCGTTACCCGTGGGTGCGATGTTGACAAGCCCCGTAACCTGGCAAAAAGCGTTACCGTAGAGTAGCGGTGTGCCTGGAAAGCCGGCTATTGTAGAACTATAATATAGTTCTACAATGTAATAAAAAAGTTTGTAGTGAATAAAAAAGTTTGAAAAAACGATAATAAAGTTTAGAAATTTTTGTTGTAGGCAGGAAATTGCCGCCAATTTATGGTAATCATGCTTTAAGATTATCATGAAGGGGCGGCTTTTCTTTATGGCAAAATATCAATATGCCTGAACGGAGGAAAAGAGCCAAAAGTAGAGGAAGGAAAAACCGATAGGATTATCCGATCGTCAGGTTTGACCAGTCCAACTGTGTTGAACTGATTATGGGCAAAGGCCTGCCGGAGAGTGGGATGGATTCCCGGACTTTTTACCTGATTTCCGGGTGGATGTTTAAATGGCGGGATCTTTTTGATCCGGCTGGGGTGTGGATGAGGTTGCCATAAGACAAAGTGTTGGCTGTTATGACCGGATATTGTTTACCGATTCCGGTATCGGTGAGATCAGCTACTGGAATTTTTTGAATATACCAGGGTGCCTATTGAAGTTCAGCAGGGAAGCTTGGACGAATTCAATAAAAATATTGTGGCAGCAATCTGACAGGCTATAGCAGTGGCAGAGCAGAGAACAGCATGACAAATCAGGAGTTGCTCCAGGTGTTAAAAAAAGAAGCCGGTATTTTGATTATGGCAGAAGTTGCCCTGTGAGTTTTGGATAACGGATCGGCGTCGCAACCTGACAAACGACTCCGGTATCTTGCCAACCGGGTTGATGAGTACAACCGGCAGACACTGCAGAGATTAAGAGCAGAGATAGTGTCGATGTGATAGCTGACATTGATTTTGAATCTTTTAATGAGTTTGCCTTGCTCCTTACCCAATATCTTACAGACAATGCTCCCGGTCAGGAAAACCTACAAACGCATCCTAAGAAACTGCATTGTGAGTTGCAAAGGCTGCTTAATGATTCGGTGGGGTATGAAAAAATCATTCTGACGTGGTCTCTGCAGCGGAGCTGCCAAAGGGTTACAAGCAGGAGCTAGTCCATTAATTATACCGAGAGTTTACGATTGCATATCCCTATTTCTGGGATCGAGAGAACAATATAACTGCCTAAGCAAGGAAGAAAGAGGCACTTTATATTTTGCTTGTGGATGGATGACTGCTGGGGATGATATCTTCTCCGAGCATCAGCGGTGCTCAATGAAAGGAGCTTTTATGAGTAGTGGTTATGAGCAAATTTATGAAAATCTAATACCTAAATTGAGTAAATGCGATTTATCAGAGGTTGCCGAACGGCTGGGCCTATCACTTCGATCGGATGGTGCCGTTTCTGTCAATTTTCTTGGCCGGGAATACGAGATTAGTTCCCGCGGTGTTAATCCGACGGACGGTAAGCCGGTTAATGTCAACAACCGCAGTGTGCTAGCTTATTACACATTGTCTCAAGGCATGGGTGAACCTGAATTTTCGTATGTGCCGATTTCTTATCATACCGGATCAGGAATAATACTCACAAATACAAAATGGATGACTGACCCGCTAAGTAAAGCATTCAATGGAAACTATGAAGCATTCAGCGAAACCATGTTCAAATTAGGTGGGATTTTTAATGGCAAGCTGAAATCGGATGCCTATTCATGGTTTCTGAAAATATTGCCGAAAATCCCCCTGCAAATTATTTATCATGATGGTGATGCTGAGTTTCCCTGTGAAGTTCGGATTTTGTTTGATAAAAATGCTTCGCGCTTTTTGGAGTTTGAATGTCTGGCTTTTTTAGAGGGATGCCTTATAAGAGCCATGATTATGATTGCCCAAACGGGAGACACGACAGGATGGGTATAATACTAAAAAGAAAATGCGTTTTCTTTCAATCTATGAAATATTTACGCCTCCATGAGATAGTGCTGATGCAAGCAAGGATCTCATTAGCAAAACGCGGATTTCGTACGTAAGCAATTTTTTGAATGAGTTCAATTAAAAATTATATTTTCCTATTCACCGTCTGGAGTTTTTTTGCTTTTTCGGGATGCCGCTATGATCCCGTCAATCAGCAACTCTATTGCTTTATCCTGCATTGCTCCTTTTATAGGTATTAAATGCGGCGGAATAACAGCCTGATTGACAATTAAGCTCGCGACCCCCTGCGTGTGAGCCCAAAGGCTGAAAGCAAGCAAATCGGGCTCGCAATTTGTTATCTCCTGATCTTTCATAATCGTTATAACAAGCTGAACCAACGTATTCCAGCACTCTATACCTGCCTCGTACAGTTCCGGATATTCCCTGTAATCGGGGGCTGAAGGACCAAAAATCAGGCGGAACAGTTCAACTTCCCGTTGAGCAAAACCCACATAAGTTCTCACTAACCGGATCAGTTGTTCTTTGGAGTCCTGGTGAATATCGGCTACGCCAAGCAATTCTTTTGATAAGATACGGAATCCTTCTGCCGCAACCGAGGCAACGAGGGCGGTCTTATCTTTAAAATGATGGGCAGGCGCGGCATGAGATACGCCTGCTGCCTTAGCTACTTTTCTCAGCGTCAAACCGGCAACACCGTCAACAGCAAGAATTTGCAACGCGGTTTGAATGAGTGCCTCCCGCAAATTTCCATGATGATAATGTGATTGGTCTTTCGGTGTTATCATAATTCCAGGATGCTTACTATCCATTGTATCTCCTTTCGATATTCTGGCAACGACTATCTTGACACTGTCAAGATAGTCGTTGTATTATATAGGCATATACTGTATTGTATCACGCTTAATTAAAACCAGGAAAAAAGCTACAAAAAAAATTACTATGTGGGAGGTGAAAAAATGCTTACCACTATTATTCAAGGCATCCCTGTCGCAGCAGATCTATCGCTGCTACCGGAACAAATTAATCTGATTATAGCAGAGTTGAAGCAGGCCTGGGCTTGGGAAGGTCGGCAGGTCGGAAGAGTAGAAATCGTTTGTTCTGGACAAATGATTCATATTGTGTCATACGAAAAACCGGTTTTTCAGTGCATACCTTCAGACTTTTACGAAACAAAAGGAGCATGATTGACGTCCCAGCTTTAGGATAGCCAAGGTTGCCTCGCTTTTTTAGTCATAACCGTCTTTATGATGCGAAATACAAAATAATTCTTTTCCTATTGTTCTCGAAACATTACGATTACTATTAGCAGGAGGGAAAGAAATGGGACGAAGTAAAGAATTTGAGGAAAGTGTAGTTCTCCAGAAAGCTATGGAATTATTTTGGAAACAAGGATATGAAAAGACATCTTTGAACGACCTGGTAGAGCATATGGGAATCCATCGTAGAAGTTTATATGGTACCTTCGGTGATAAGCATACATTATTTTTAAAAACGATAGATTGCTTCGGAGAATTTATAAAAGCCAGACTGAAATTTGCAATTTCACGCGCAGAAACGGCAAAACAAGCTATACAGTGTATCTTTGATTTTATGATTGAAGGAAGCGGGGATAGAGCATTAGGTTGCCTATTTGTAAACTCAGCAACTGAGATGGCACCCAGAGATAAAGAGGTAGAAGAAAAGGCGAAAGAAGCATTTATGCAATTGGAGCATCTTCTTGCGGATATTATTCGCAAAGGACAGCAAGCAGGTGAGTTTCGATGTGATTATGATGCTGAAGTTTTGGCAGAAAGCCTGCATAATGCGTTGCTTGGGATTCGAGTACTTGCAAGAACCTCGGCTAGCAAAGAAAAGTTGCAGCGGATAGCGGATTTTTCCTTAGCAATTTTGAACGAATGAAATTTTTTGCACCAACGAGAATGATCGTTCTCAAAAAATGCGTTCATAAAATGAAATGGTGTGCCTATTGTAGGTCCGATAAGGAAAGGAATGCTGAATGATGAAAATAGCGAAGCTGATTCAAAGAAAAGCCTATGAACTAGGGTATGAGAAGTGCGGCATTATTCCAGTCAATATGTTGGAGGGCTACAAAGAAAAAGTTGAAGAACGTATTCGGAAGGTTCCGGAATCTGAACAGTTTTATCGAATGATTCAATTAGAAAATCCACAGATCGAGTATCCCTGAGCGAAAAATGATTGAACATAAAGCGTATCAATTAGGCTTTGAAGCTGGTGGCATTGTTCCGGTTCAGACTGTAGACGGTTTTATGCGGAAAAGTCCGGATATATGACTGCAATATATGTTAAAA
>DATMYQ010000319.1:0-2768 GCA_035560935.1 Patescibacteria group bacterium
ACTTTATATTTTGGGTCAGCTGCCCTCCGGGGCTTAGTAGGAAAGACCGATGCGATGCCGGCGCGGTCGATCGGTCCGGAATTTTCGGCCAAGACCGCATCTCATCCCAGATTCAGGAAAATTAGCCTCCTATATCCGGGAGGCTTTTCATTTTCCGTCGTTAATCATTTTCCACCTTCCAGTGGAATGCCATATCCTCTAATTGATGATTCTCAATGTTTGCCACGTCGGGAAGCGTGGCCGCCCTCACGGGCCCTTTTTTTTAACTATCCAAAATTTGGATGATTATATTTTGAGGAGACATTGCTGTGAAAAAAACTAAAGCCATTTTGGTAGTCAGTTTTGGCACCACTTACACGGCGGCCTGCACCGCCAATATCGGGAGCGTGGAAAACAAAATCAGCTTCGCTTTTCCTGACTACACTGTACGTCGCGCCTTCACCTCCCGAATTGTCGTTCGCAAACTTTTCAACCGGGACGGAATCATTGTGGATACGGAGAAACAGGCCTTGGACCGACTGCAGGCGGAAGGATATTCACAAGTCATTATTCAGCCGCTACACATCATTCCCGGCGACGAATACGACAAAGTCAGCCAGCTTGTCTCTCATTATATCCGCGAAAAAACATTTGCCAATATTGTTTTGGGACGCCCTATTCTGTACTATAGCGGACAAGAAAACAAGCCCGACGACTATTTGATTGCCGTTGCGGCATTGCAAACGCAGATCCCTCAACTGGGAAACAAAGATGCGATACTCTTTATGGGCCATGGCGGCATGCATCCTGCCAATGCAGCCTACGCTGCACTACAATTACGCTTACAGGATAGCGGTTTTCACAATATTTTTATTTTCACCGTGGACGGCGAAGGTTATCCTACTCTGGAAAGTGTAATCCAAAAGCTAAAAAAACAGGCCATTACGCAAGTAATGTTAATGCCTTTGATGCTGGTCGCCGGCGACCATGCCATCAACGATATGGCCGCCGATGATCCATCTTCCGCCAAATCCCAGCTGTTGGCAGCCGGTTTTCAGGTGGAGACTTACCTTTACGGTCTGGGAGAAAATCCCACTATCCAAAATATTTACGTACAGCATGTGCAAGATGCCCTGGAAAATAAATACGACCGGTATGCCCGCGGCCATGATCGCCCGCCAATTCCGGTTATCGAATAAATTAAACGTCTTAGGCAAATAGGGCTGTGGCAAAACTTGAACTCAAGTTCTCCACAGCCCTATTTGCCTATCATTAAAAAACAAGCAAGAGCAATGCGCCATCGTTTCGTTCAAAGCGCCCGTATCTAAAACCTATTACTCTAATGCTCTTCGTAAATTCATCAAATTGTCCCGCATCACCGTCAGATAGTTCTTCCCTTGTTTCACCTCATCCGCTGTCAGGCTCTCCAAAGGATTCAACACCAATAATTCAGTACCGGTTTCTTGGGCTATTGTCTTAGACAATTTCGGACTGACCAGTGTTTCAAAAAAAATGAATTTCACTTTGTGCTCGCGACAAAATGCAACTACCGTCGCCATCTTTTCCGCCGTCGGTTCACTATCAGGAGACAAACCCATAATCGCCTCCTGATGTAACTGATACCGTTTCGCCAAATAACCAAATGCCGCATGGCTGGTAATTATATCCCGGCGTTTCACAGAAGCCAGTGCCTCGCGATACTCGCCATCCAACTGCTCCAGCTCCCGGCAATATTTTTCCGCATTCAAACGATAGTAATCCGCATTTAACGGATCGGCATCCGCCATAGCCGCCGCAATCACTTTCACTTCCTGCTGGGCATTTACCGGATCCAACCACGTATGCACATCGCGTTCCTCGCCGCGATTATGTCCATGGGGTGCCGGCGTTTCCTCCGTTTTAGACTCGTTTTCGGTCAATATGGCTATTCCCCCGCTGACTTCCACGGCCCGTGAATTGCCCAACACATCTTTGGTCAAAATTTTTGTCACGGGTTCTAAACCGGCCCCGTGGTACAAGAATAATTTACCCGCCTTAATTCGCGCCAACTCCTGCGGAGTCGGCTCCCAGTCGTGCGGTTCCGTACCCGGTTTCAGCAGCATACTCACTTCCGCTTTATCCCCACCCACCTGCCGGGCAAACTCATAAACCGGATACACGGTGGTCACTACTTTCAACGACGCGTTAGTTGCCGCCGGAGGCGACTGCGTGGCACAGCCGGTCACTAGCAGAAAACTGATCATTAAAATCAAGCCGTAGCTTCCCCAACGCCGTATATATTTTTTCATTTTGCCCATCCTTTCAACCCTTGTTTATATTACAGACTGGATCAGGCTTCAGGCCGGCAACCACTGCAATAACCGTAAAAGTCCAGCGAATGCGTAATCACCTTAAAACCATCTCCGCCACCTTCCGCCCGGGAAATATCGTCTTTATCAATTGGGCAAAAATCCAGACACCGGGTTTTGCCACACTCCAGGCAAACCAAATGATGGTGATGTCCTGAAATTGCCAGTTCATAAACAACACCTTCCCTGGTGCGGGTCTGAACCTCCAACACCAACTCCAACTCGGTAAGCAGATTCAAATTACGATAAATGGTATCCAGACTCACATCTGGAACAGTACGCCGAACGTATTCCAATATCGTTTGTGCCGACGCAAATGGCGCACTTTTTTGCAAAGCATCCAGCACTGCCCGTCGCTGCAACGTCATTTTATAGCCATTACGCCGCAAAATTCCAATATAATCTTCCATCAATTCACCGCTCCGCCAATTAGTAATTTAC
>DATMYQ010000320.1:0-6954 GCA_035560935.1 Patescibacteria group bacterium
TCTTCATCCCATTTTACAAGAAATCTCAGAACAGCATCTGCTTCATCACTTCTGACGTTTTTCAACAGCTCCATATTTTTATTGCGAAAGTCCTCAAATTTGCGCTTGTTAAAAACCAATGTTTGTTTATCTTTTTTTTCAACCTCAAGTCCTAAAACATAAGACCCGTTGTCACATAAGTAATTTGCATTGATTTCAACGCTGTGGTCAATTTGCTCAAAAACGCACATTACCTGGGGAATACTTTTCTTATTTTGCTCATACCTTAGACTTAAAATATCGACAAGATTCCCGTTTTTGTCTAGGGACAATGCATGCGATACCTTTACCCTACTATACCCCGGCGGCGCTACGCCGGAGGCGGGATCATCCAGCAATCGTTGATAATGCTCATAAAGAGCCTGCAAAATCAAAGAGTCACCCCCTTGGCGCGCTCGGCGTCAATAATGCCATTTCTCATGACCGGTCGGAAAAAGATGGGTTGCATACCATTGTCAAAATCAATATCCCATAACATCCAGCCCAGGTCCTGCTCGCCACACAATGCGGACACCGGTATTTCCGTCTCCAGTAATTCAAAATGTGCGGGGAATTCCCGGCACCCCAGATACGGTCGCATATGGCACTGCCCCTCGCGGGCCCGCCGCCGGAAAATATCGCAGTGTTTGCCCGGATTATCCGCTTCGCCAGCTTGACTGGTCAACGCAAAGTGGGCCTCGATCACATATTCCACATCCCGCAACACCAGCGACGCTCTCTGCTGCCGTTCCTCCGCCGCGTACTGATGAAGATCGATGTCGCCGCCCTTCATCGCCGATTTGATGTTTCGCGCCGAAATTTTGTTCTCCACTTCATTGCGGCGAATGGAGTCGAAGCGAATCGGTTTTAACACATGAATACGATCAATCGTCCACTTAATCGCCGGTTTCCAGTGAATCGCCTCCAAGATTCCCCGGGCCGCCGAAGGCGTCATCACATCATAGCTTACTCTTTCCGCTTTCATTTCCGGACGGGTAAAACAGGCATATTCTCCCCAGACTTTGATTTTGATTCCGTAGCCCATATGCTGCTCCTTTCCTATCTTTTCTCACGCTACCAAATGAGTATGTCTTGAGGCGCTTGCACCTCCTTGGCGTCTTTCAGTCCGAACTGTTTGTCATAAAAACTGCTGTCGATCACAAATTGCAGAAAATCTCCGATTTGCCGGATCGCTCCCGTTTTCTGCAAAGCGGCCAGTTCATAAGAATACACTTGAACAACATACGGTTGCAATCTGCGCGCCAGACTGCCGGGAAAAGGATGATGCTCCGCATCTGCCATCAACACTCGGGCATTATCATCCCAGGGGACAACTACCGAGACCGTCGCGTTGTCAATCAGTTGAAACTCCTGCGAAATAGTCGCAAACGGAAATGAACAATCATACTTTGCCCCTTCGATCATTTCCAGAATACTCTTCATATCTAAGCGATCCCGCTCCAGATCCAGCAGTTGCCGGAAATAATCTTCAATGGCTTCCAGCGACAACAACTCGCCCCCTAAGACCTGCACCCGCCGGGCCGTGCTGCGCGTTAAAGCCGCCGCCGCCGCGAACTGCCCCCTACTCGGCATCCCATGGGCTTCCGGGTTAAATACCGTCACCACCCCGGTGCCGCGCCGCCCCTCCCGGTTGCAACGCCCCGCTGCCTGGGCAATCGAATCAATACCCGCTGCTGATCGGTACACACGTGGGAAGTCAACATCCACACCAGCTTCAATCAGTTGGGTTGATACTACCCGGCAGGGTCGCTGTTGTTCTAAAGCCTGGCGAATTTGCGCCAAAGCCTGCTTGCGATGCGCCGGACACATCCGGGCCGACAAATGATATACACCGTCCTGTGTTTGGGCCTGCAGCTTATCAAACAACAGTCGGGCATGCCTGCGGGTATTGACGATCGTTAATACTTGCTCATGCTCGGCCATCGCCGCCGCCAGTTCTTCATCACTCAGGTCTTCACCGTATTGAATCTCCACCCGTTTAAATATTTTTTGCAGTTCGCCCGGATGATTCATGATTTCCAACGGGCGCAAGCCTCCAGGCAGCAATTCGCTGACCGCCGGTTGCGTGGCCGTACAAAGCACTACGGTGGCGCGGTAATTAAAGACCAGTTCCGCCAGTGCCCACAAACACGGCTTCAAATATTCGATCGGCAACATTTGCGCCTCATCGAGAATGATAACACTATTCACCATGTTGTGCAGTTTGCGGCAGCGGGAGCCTTTGTTGGCGAACAGGGACTCAAAGAATTGCACCGCCGTCGTTACGACAACCGGCATATCCCAATTTTCCGCTGCCAGTCGATGCGTCTTTTCTTTGGGGTCCCAATCGACAAACGATCCTTCCGCATATTCAAAGTTGCTGTGATGCTCCAGAACCACTGGCGGTTCTGCCGAATCCGCTATTTCCAGCGCTTCACGGAACACCTGGGCATTTTGCTCGATAATACTGGTGTAGGGAACCACATAGATCAGCCGGTCCTTTTGATAACGAACGGCATGCTTTAACCCAAACGCCAGAGACGAATAGGTTTTCCCGCCGCCCGTCGGAACCGTCAGCGTAAATAACTGCGGTTTTTCATCGGCTTTTTGCAAACACTGCTGTAAAATGTCCTGACGGGCTTCATTGATCACCGAGGGATTTTGCCGCCCCCGCTCCAGGATCTGCTCCAGTTTCTTTTCCAGTCGCGTCAGGATGGTTTGTAATGGCACATTTTCCGGACGACAGCGGAATTTCTCCTCATCCATAAAGCACTCTGTATCCAGATAATCCGCATCAACCAAGCAGGAATACAGCATGCGAATGCAAAAAGAAAAACTAAAAGCGGCCATGTCCGAATCTTTGGCTTTGGGCATGCTCAGCAATGCTTCCTTGTCCAATGTTGGAATAGTTAATTCATCAACGAAGGCCTGGTAATCCGGAAGGTCGGTTTTACTTAGCCGTTCCGGCAAATTTCTGTTAGCACCCTTATTGCCGTCGGGAATTCCGCCATGATGCCCGGCTACGGTAAAGGCCAACGCTCGTCCCAGCCGGTTGCCGAATTTTTTCTCCAACTCTTGCGCGCCCGCCGTTGCATGATCCACCTTTTGTTTTGCGCCCTCCAGCCGGCGCTGAAAAGCACGGGAATATTTTCCTAAGTCATGAGCCAGACCAATAACCTCGCCTGCACCGCCCGCACCGAATTTGGCCGCCCGCTCAGCGCAAAGCCTCGCTACCGCGGTTAAATGCTCTTTTAACGGCTGCCAGTCTTCCTTCGGCAACACGGCCCCAGTGACCGGATCTTCCTTGGTATGTCCGTAGTACACCAAATCGTTCGCCTCACTCTGCGATATTTTCAGACGCCGCATACTGCCAACGGCCATAAAGGCCTTTTTGTACATTTGTAATCACACCAGTGTTTTCATATATCCAAGAAAACAATCATATTGGCTGGGTGATAACATAGGAAGTTCTGCTCCACCAACGCATAAACTTCTTATGGCGCTTCGGCGCAAGTTAACACTACCCTTTTGCAAGTCAATTGGAGCAATATATTCACCCATGCGGATTTTATCTGCAAGGTTTTGGTCGGCTATAACTGTTATTGTATCGTCTTCGATTACACGGAACTTTGCAGCTACATCCAAAAACGCACACTGCTTATCAAGTTTACAAATTTCTGCCGACAATCCTCCTGATTCCTTACATTCCATATTGAAACCTTTGGTGACTGCCACAGTAATGCTTTGCTTCGTTAATTCCCCAGAATCAATCTGTTTACGAAACACAGAACGCGGAATGTCAAACGCGGGATTCCGTTGAAATCCAGCGTCCGTTATTGTAAAGCAAATCAACGTGCCATCTTCATATTCGCCATTTCGACTGACTCGCCCGCTAAGTTGCCAACAACTTTGTAAAGATCGCATTTCGCAGAACCCAAAATGAAATGAAAAATCCATTCCGCATTCAACGCAACTTGTGGCAATCAAAGTCCAGTTGTCGTTGCAGCCGAATCGCGGATCCAATCTGCGCTTTACTTCATCTAAAACACGTGTTCTATCGCTCGGCGTCAGCACCGTAGAAAGATGAAGTACATCATAGCCCTCACCACGCATTATATTGGCAAGAAAGGCTGCCGATTGTATAGTGTCCATCACAACAAGGCGCGGACCGGGAAACTTCATGATAAAATGAATCAATTCACGAGCGCTGCAAAAATGTGGCGGCTGTTCTGTCATCACATTGATGTAAACTCTGTTGTTTTCAAATTCGCCCAGTTCATTTGAAAGTTCCGAAGTAAGTATCGGCGTGACCATACGAGAGGAAATATTGCGAAAAATTAAGTTTTCCCAAAACTTAAAAGAAGTCCCAGAACATAAACAAAAATGACAACCCCATTGCTCCGTTAATTCGGTAATCCATTTCCATGCGGGAGGCATAAGTTTTGTAGGCAAAGCCGCATGGCTTTCATCCATGACAATACCACATCCCGGCAATTGATGGAGCTTTCGCAGCTTTGACGGAATATTACTTGCCAGCGTTTCAAAGAACTGAACGGCCGTGGTAACAATAATAGGCGCAGTCCAGGTTGATGCCAGATGCCGTAATTCGATGTTTTCAAAATCAGCTTGATGGTGGTGTTCGGCTACTATAGCAAAAGAGTCTTCGCCCTCAAGAACCATGGCCTTGCGTAACACATCAACGGTCTGCGAGATAATATTTGTAAACGGCAGAACAATGATAATGTGTCGAAGATTATGCGCAATCGCTTTTTGTAACATATGCGCCATAATAGCGGTTGTTTTTCCTGTTCCGACCGGGCTATCGCAGTATTCAATCGGCTCACTAACAGGTGCGCTTTCACACCACCCAAACATTTGCCGTCTAAGCTGATTCCGTTTCGTATCCGGAGCAGTTGCCTGCAAATCGTTAACGTATTGCTTGAGTCGTTGCAAACGTTGCTTCCATTGCAGTGGCGGTGAGACAAGACTTTCACCTGATGTATCAGAGTAATCGGCATCTACAAGGCAACTTAGCAACATCCTGTATTCCATAGAAGAAAGCTTAGAAAGTCGAATTGACCCTAATTCTGCACCCTCAAATTCCTCATTATGCAGCCGCAAATACTCAGTTATGTAAGCATCCGTTCGTTCTTTTGCGTCTATGTACCGAAAAGGATTGGCTTTCAGACGTTCTTCCATCATGTTTGGAAGGCCGGGACGGTGATGTGAATAAACCAACGCAGCAGCAAATTTATTTTCACAATCATCATGCAAATATTTTACTCCTGCATCACGATGCTCAACAGGCAGCTTATTTGCTTTTTGAGCACCGCGAAGCACCTCTTGGTTTAGCTGATCAAGCTTTCCCAAATCGTGATACATAGCAGCAACGCCTATAATAGCTCGGTAATCCTCAATTTTATCCTGTAAAACGAATGATAAAATTGCCCCTATATTTTCACCCGCATTTTTTACCATCCCGGTCACATGGTCACGATAGGACTGCGGTGGATTTCCGTTTCTCGAACTATGTGCCAGTAACATTACATCTGATCCATCAGGTCGACGACCCGCAACGCTTTATCTTTCAACATATCCTTCAATCCGGCAATGTTTTCAACAAGCAACTTTTCATCGTAATCCTTCCATGAAGTTGCCGCCCCTGCGGCTCCACTGCTGCGTCGCGGTGTCAGCGCTTCGATCATTTTGAAGTCGCTGAATGTGCCGCGCGCTCGATTATGCTCCACATAAAACGCGTGGCGAACATACACTTGCGGACGTACATAGGATGCGGTTTCTGGATAGGCATGAGGGATCAACTTGAGGAGCAATTCAATATCCTTTTTAGAACAATGAGTTTTCTGCGCGGCAGTAGCATTGATAAAGAACGGCATGACGTACAATCCATAAGACACAACTCGAAATGCAAGCGGCCCCATCTTTTTGCTTTTATTCTCCCCTTCATTGATAACTTTGGTTGTAGACAGGCGCTCTATTTTTACAGGATCCACCGACACGCCCAAGCCGAATTGTACAACACCTGAAGCTATGTGCTTATTATTGCTGTCATCATCTTCTTTCTCAAGAACAGTTGAGCCAAATACACGCGCATCCCAGTACCTGCTTAGAAAATCTTCTGTTTTCATTTTCGTCAAATCTTGAAACTTGACTGTATTTTGCTCAAATACATCATAAGAATCAATGCCCAAGCTAAATTCTGCCGCAAGCTCCTTCCAAATAGGAGCGCTTTTTGCCGCCACTAAATCACGGAGTTTTCTCTTAAACGATACCGGAGAAATCTCTCCCCGCCCATCTTGACGGGTACGTGGATCATTTTCTCTGTCTGGATCACCATTTGCATTAGAATTTGTTACATCAATTAACAATAATCCGGTTCCTCTATTGATTTGTTCAGTCATGTGTCAGTCCTCCTTTTTTTCATATGGGATTGCGGCTAAGTATCCCAACAGCACTTGCGCCTGCTCTGCGGCGGTGAAAGTTTCAGGGAGTTCACTAGCCGCAATTTTTGCGCTAACTTCCGAGAATCGCGCAAGAATCCATTTGGATAAGCCCGTATCCTCACCTGTTGAGGTATCCGCCCAAGCCAGATAGATTTTCATGCGCTCTCTAAGGCGGTTCAGTCCTTCAATGGGATTTTCACTAGCGATTGCAAGTATTTCATTTCCCATGAGTTGTGTCGGAAGAGACTTTTTCCCGTCGCCTCCGTTGCGCACTTGCACACTATATTGCTTGTGCAGCATGTCTGCAAGCTTTAGGAATTGCCCGATATTGAACGGTGCATCCAACATATAATTCTCCTTTCTGACGCCAAGACGCCATAACAAAATTGAAATGAAAGAAACAGAGATACACGCATTTTTAACTTGCTTATAAATTGAATCCGCAGGAGTAATCGCATAGTCAGCGATCATTTTC
>DATMYQ010000321.1:0-9739 GCA_035560935.1 Patescibacteria group bacterium
ATATAATTATCGTCAAGCGCATTTTTGATAGTATTATTATCAGACAAAGGAGTACGATCTTATGATTGGCAAACTGTTAGGCGAACTAAGAAATAAAAGGGGGCTAACTCAAGACCAAATTGCAGATGCTCTGAACGTAAAGAGGCCTCGGTATAATTCTTGGGAAAATGACATTGCCAAACCTGACATCCACATGCTCAAAAAAATTGCAGAATTTCATAATGTTACACCAGACTATCTGCTTAGCTTTGAAACGAATAATGTTAGCCCGTCTTGGGCCACTCCTAAAGACAAACGAGATTTCAAAAAAATGCTTGAAGACGATGGAGACCTCATGTTTGACGGCGTACCCATTGATAAAGAGGACAGAAAACGTGTCATAGATGTCTTGACCGGACTTTTTTGGGAGGCTAAACATATGAATAAGAGGAAAAATAAGCCCAGCAGCACGGATGACGCCAAGAAGTAACTCTCCTGGTGTCATTTCTATAAAGGGGTGCGAATCAAATGGACAAACTTATTTCTACTTTGGTCAAGCGTTACAAAACCAATTGCCCCTTCACTATAGCTGAAAGGCTAAATATTCATCTACGCTTTGCCGATCTTGGGGATCACACCCGAGGTATCTATTACTGCAAACTAAGGCGACGTTTCATCGTGATAAATAGCAGAATCAATTTATTCTGGCAACGTTTTATATGTGCCCACGAATTAGCCCACGACCGATTACACAGAGGCTTGAACCGTTTCTTCTTAGATGAACATTCTTTACAAAATGCTAATAAATATGAACGACAGGCTAACCTGTTTGCCGTGCAATTGCTTTCTGCCAACTCTGGAATTATACCTGGTGAAACTATTGAACAGCTATTTATGAGGACAGGTATTCCTTTCGAAATGGCTCAATATTATACAGATGAGGATTACCCTTCTTTTTTAGGTTTTAAGTAATTGTAAAATTGTATTCCGCCTCGAATCTCCACCTACTGGCTGCAATTAAATGGCTTAAGGATAGAAAATAATTGTGACACTTCGTGACAAGAAAAATTTCAAAAGCAAGTAGGGTCAGTAATAATGTAATTACTGACCCTCACATGTTGTTTTCAGATTACGTTTATTTTTTCTGTCCTAGTTGGAATCATAAAAATGTCAAGGTAAACTGGCTTTTCCTACGGCTTTGTGACATCAAAAAAAATGGAATTAAGTCAAGGGCAAACCTGCCAAAAGGTAGGGACAATCCTTATCCTTCTGCCATACGCTGCGTTGTCACTTGATCGAACTGCTTTATTGCTTGAGTAATTGCTTTATCTGCTGTTCGATGTCCTTGCCGACCACGGCCTCTCCGCCGAAGATGGTCGTTTCAGCCGGTTTTCTGGACTCTACGTAATCCATGGTCTGCTCAGAGAGACTGCTGTCTGTCAGAATGATCGGAGCCTTGGTTTTAGCCGCATAAACACTGCCGGCCAAGGCGTCCGGAAATTTGTTTCCGGTGGCTATGCACATGGTCTGGCTTCCCAAATTGAAGTATTCCGCAATAGCCAGTGAGGTGGCATAGCGGTCAGCGCCGCCGATCCTGACGATATTCTCCGCCGCCAAACCGGTGATTTTGGCAGCCTGACTTTCCACAGCCGGGCTGATTGCTCCCTCAAGGCCGATGATATAGATTTTGCTCGGCTTGAGGGCGGCGAGCTCTTCACTCACGGCTTCGCCGATCCCGTCTTTTTGAACCAAGAGGATGGGGAACTGGTTCTGAGCCGCAATACTGCTGACAGCCAAAGCGTCGGGATAGTTTTCCCCGCTGACCAGCACTACCGGTGTTCCCGTCTTGACGTTCAATTGGTCTGCGATTTTTACGGCGGTATCATAACGGGTTTCTCCGGCTATCCTGGTTATGTGATTGAAACCGCTATTCTGTAGTTTAGCGTCCATGCCGCTGCTGACAACGGCTGTGCCGCCCAGGATATATACTCTGCCTTCCTGCTCCAGATTAGCTTTCAGATAATCTACGACCTTTTCCTGATCTGCTTCCGAGCTGTCTACCAGGAGAATGGGCGCATTAAGTTGGTATGCAAGGACGCTACCCGCCAAAGCGTCCGGATAATAGTCGGCTGTGGCTAAAACAGCATTGGTCACTTTATCCGGATAAGCTGCCTTGGCAACGGACAGCGCCGTGTCATTTTTGGTTTGCCCCGCAAGCCTTGAAAGTGTGGAAGCGGCAATGACCGGAGCTTCCGGGTATTTGTTGTAGATATTGTAGAGGAATACCACAACTTCAGCCCGTGTCGTATAGGAACGCGGATTCAGCTTATTCCCTGAGCCTTCGATCAGCCCTGCATTGACCAGGGTAGCCAAGCTGTTAACCGCATACTCGGCGATATCTCCTTTGTCGCTGAATGTATTCAAAGAGGTGTTGTTATCTGCCGCTTTCAGTCCCTGGTATTTCTCCAGAGCGCGGGCGGCTAACACCATCATGTCCTGTCTGGATATGCTTTCTGTCGGATTGAAGAAATTATTCCCGCTGCCCGCGGCGATGCCCAGCTCTTTTGCGATGCCTACGGCGTTATAGTAGTAAGCGCCCGGCTTTACATCGTCGAAGCTATCAGTAAAGTCGGCGGTGAGTCCCAGCGTATTTATGAGCAGTACCATATAGTCGGCTCTGGTCATGTTTACGCTTGGGGAGAAGGTAGTGCCATCGCCGGTTCCGCTGGTTATGCCCTTGGAGGCCATAACCTCGATTGCTTTTCTTGCCCATTCCACTCCGCCAAGATCGCTGAAGGTCTTCTGCACATAGGCCACAGCATAGTTGCTGAAATGAGTGCTGAAGAAGGTGACGGTCCCGGTGACCAGGTCGTAGCGGCCGTTGGGTACGGAGACCGCCTTGCCGCTGCCGTCGATATACCATACGACGATGCTTCCAGAATTGGCAAGTTCTGCCGCTGTCGGAGTATAGGGAATGGAAACTGTTAACGGCGCGTTACGATTGCTCCAATCGGTCTGCTTGCCGTCAATGGACAGCGTAAGCTGGATGAGGGGCTTGTCGCCTATGGCAGCTTTGACGTTCTCCAGCAGAGCGCTCTTATCGCCTTGGCCGATGGTGATCTCTGCCTTGCTTCCGCCTATGTCCGAAACACCCGTCAGCATATTGGACGGAACGGTAACGCTGCCATTACCGGTATGGATGGTCAGCATTCCTTGAGCATCTGACGTTGACAGATCCGGGACTGGTATACCGACTGAGTAGGTATCGACATCAGGAATTGAGGGTATTGTGATAACAGTGCCGCCTAATGTAAACTGGTGAGAGCCTGTGTCTATGGCCGCGCTTCCATTATCTTTATTGACCGTGACAGGAAACGTGGTTTCAGAGCCGTTTCCTGCTTTCACGTCAGCGTTATGGGTTGGTGTTGTCGGTGTTGATGGAGTGCCGCCACCGCCACCTCCGCTATACGTCCATTTTGCGTACACGGTTGTTGTGGCATTTACAGGCGTCGCAGAGATAAACTGAGCGCCCGCGCCGTTTTCTCCTGTGAACCAGCCGCCAAAGGTATAGCTGCTTCTTGTGGGATCAGTCGGCCAAGCCGCGCTGCCAATGCTCTCTTCAGCGTTAACAATTTTGGTGGTATATACCAAGCCATTACTGTTAAAGGTCACAGTGTAGGTTGTGACTGGGGCTGTGGTCACTGTCACGGTTGCCGTTCCGAATTTAGTATTATCGTAAGTTGATGTCGCTCTCACGGTCAGTTCGGTCGCCGTTTCGTCAGCCGCTACTGTGAGTTCACCGGAGGCATCGATAACTGTGCTGAGACTGGTATTGCCGTAGACGCTCCATGTCACCGTCTGTGTGGGGCCGTTTGTGCCGTTTACCATTGCAATAAAGGTATGTGTGGTACCCTTTTGCACCGTTGCGGTCGCTGGAGCAACCGTAACATCGATTATGGTCGGCGTGGAAGGCGCGGTGTAGCTGTAGACACTCACCGTCTTCGGCGACCCGCTGACGGCATAGCCTGCCGGGGAACCCACCGCAACACTGACCGTGCCTTCGCTGACGACCGAGACCGCTATGCTCCAATTCGTGCCGGAGCCTGTCAGCGCGCCTTTCGTCGCCGAACCTGTATCACCGGTAATGGTGATATCGGCAGCGGTCAGGCCGGCAATGGCCGTACCAAACACAAGATCTATTTTCGTTGAGGTGGTCGTGCCGCTTGCTCCATTCGCGACCGCTGTCTGCAACGTGACCGGCGTGGGCACAACCGCTTTGTATACCGCCACGGTTTTTGGGGAGCCGGATATGCTGTAGCCCGCCGGTGCTGCTACCGCTACCGACACATCGCCCTGTGTTGTCACTGAGGTCAGGACGATAGACCAACTTGTTCCGCTGCCTGTCAAGGCTCCCTTGATCACTGCGCCGGTTTCGTTTGTGATCGTAATATCATCCGCTGTAAGCCCTGCAATGGTTGTATCGAAGGCAAGGTCGATCTTCGTAGAGGTTGTTGTGTCAGCCACACCGTCTGCGGTTGCCGCAGTAAACGCAGCATTGGTTACGCCAGACGTTGCCTCCACCTTGAAATACAGACCCGTGCTTTGCCATTCCTCAATAATTTCGGTTCCTTCGCCAATAATGCCGTAATGGGCACGGTATTCGATTTCATACACGGTGTCGGATTCGTAATTCGTGACCGTGCCGAGGCCGATTTTCAGGTCGCCGTTTTCGTCGGGGGCAAGCCCCGTAAGCTCCTTCACCTGTGTGGCGCCGTCATAGATCGCCGTATCCACACTGATGGGGTAAAAATCCGGGTTATTATCAAACACCACGGGCAGGTTCACACCGGTGATCGCCGTATGGTTGATTACGTTACCCGTGCCGTCGCACTGCACCAGCCTGTCCGCCGCCGGGGCCTGCTCTGCAAGCGCGGGAACCGACGTGCACAGGAGCAGGCTCACAATCAACAACGTGGAAAGCAACGGGCGAAGTCCTCTGTTCTTTATTTTATTCAATATTTTCACCTCTCGTATTATGAGCTTCGTGCCTCATGCTTTCCTTAATAAAACGACGGGTTCGTTACCGTTGTGGTCGGCGGGCTGACCGCTTTTATTTTAACTGTTCCATTACCAAGAGTAATATCTGTCGGTATGGTTGTCGACAACCCACTCAAAGTACCGGATATTACTGTATCGTTTCCGCTGGCAGTACCTGTCAGCATTCCGTAAGTATTATTTATTCCGATCAGTGCACCAAAGGTGTCCTGTACAGTAACGGAAAACGGTACTCCATTCACAACTGTTATAGTGGGTATCGTTTGGAAGTTGGCTATCAGGAACGTGTCCGCTGTACCCATGGTAGAGCTATAGGATGCATCGGTACTAACCTGTGTCCCGTTTTGATCGATCCAGTTGACGAAATTATAGCCGCTATTAGCCGTGGCCGTTACCGTCACTTGGTCGTTCTGGGCGTATGCCCCGCCCCCGCCAATGACCGTGCCGCCCGCTGAGGAATTGGCCGATACGCTGACAGTGTGGTATTTTCCTCCCAAAACAATGCCCCGTTACCACCGGATACTAAGACGTCCGGTTTCAGATACAAAGTGGGACGGACGGCGTCGGCGAGGCCGGAGCCGCTGACGTTTCCCAGTTGGCCGTTAAAAGACACGTACCAGACCAGGTTGTTGTTGTTAGAAAGAGGAGTACGGGTCCAGAAATCAGAAGATATGCCACCGGAAATGCTTCTATAGTTATTCCATTCGCTGCAGCTGATCAGGCCAACATTACAAATCTCGGTGGCCGATGCTTCGTTGGTTTCATTCCCGATGCCCCAGCTATGGGATTGGATCAATGGACGATCCGCAGGGGCCAAGATGTTATAAAAATCATTATTAAGATAGTCGCCAATGTTATTATTATTTGAATATGAAATATCAAAAGAGTTTGTGTTATCCGGATCAAACATACTCATGCTCTCAATACCTTGCATAAGCAAGTAACCGGTGCTGGGATCTAAAACTATCCATACTTGGCCACCGAATCTCACCGTGCTTCCAGCAGCTAAGGAAGATAAGGTTACGGGGGCATCTACTGCCGAGGCTGGTATGGAGACGCCCAGGATACCGGTTAATACCAACATAAAGGAAAGCACTGCATAGACAATCCGCTTGACTTGTTTTTTCATTTTTCATTCCACCTAAATATCAATTTTTTAAATAATTTCCGCCTGAGGTTATAGGCTTACCTTAATAAAACGACGAGTTCTGCACCGCTGTGGCCGGCGGGCTGCCCGCTTTCGTCCGTTTCGCAGGAAAATTCGTCCCCGCCGCTTATCGAGCCGGTGACGGCGCTGCTTCCGGGCAGCCCCTCCACGGTGGTCTTATACACCTTGGTTGAGCTTCCCGATGACTGATCAACGTCATAGGAGACCTTCGCATCCACAGAGCCGCCGATGCCCGCGCCGCCGCCGCTGATGAATCCTCCTCTGCCGCCAGTCGCGGTGACTGTGCCGCCGCTGCCGCTGCTCACCGCGGTAACAGTTAAAGTCGCGCCGGAGGGAACCCCTATCCCGGCGCTATACGAACCGCCTTTCAGCGTATTATAGCCTTTCAGCGTCAGGTTGACCGTCGTGCCAGTGTCGATGGCAAAGGCGCAGAAGCTGGTGCTGTGCGATTCTTCGATATCCACACCGTTGAGCGTGATATTAACCACTATATTGCCTGTCACCATAATCGTGTTTGTCGTTGTGCCGTCGCCTGTGATGGTGATTGCCTGCGTGTCGGCAAGATCAGTTGTTGTTGTCTATGGATTGCCGTAAGTAACATTGACGATGCCTGCGCCCACCGAGACGGTGATGTTCCCCTCGGATATGTCGAAAGTGTAGTGCGTGGGGTCGCTCGCCGCCAAGGCCGTAAATGTGCTCCCCGGCACGAGCATGAAAACCATTGCCGCTGCGAGCAGAAGGGGAAGAATTTTGTTTTTAAAAGTCTCATGATGTACTCCTCCTTGGAATTTTGTTATGCAAAGCGTTGTGTGCCATAAAATATTGCACCACCCGATATCGGACGGTGAGAGCTGTTTCCTGCCTGTTGACTGATTTTAGTTTAATGAAAAAAAAAAAGAACGCCGATTGCATGATCGGCGCTTGAAATGACATGATCCGCATTTTTTGCTAAGATTTTTGTCATTTTGGGATATATCGGGTGATATTTTCTCCTGCTTTACAAGGATGAGGGGGTATTGTCAGAGTGCCGACCAGGTTCAGTCAGGAGGGCGACGTCCGCTTTGAAGATGCCGTTTTCCCGCGAGGTCTTCATAAACCCATTGTGCTTGCGCGCCAGGTATTCCATATTCCGCAGGCCGTAGCCGTGATTTTCGGCGTCAGGCTTTGTGGTCATGCGGTTTCCATGCGGTGGTTCCGACGCCTCACTGACTGGATTTTCAGTCTGAATAATCAGATAGTCCGGCTTATAGAACAGATTGAGGCCGATGTAACGGTTGTCTTTCTCAACGGTCATGCAGGCCTCCACGGCGTTATCCACAAGGTTCCCCAAAATGACGGTAAGGTCAAATTCAGGCAGCGCAAGCCCCTCCGGAATGCCGACATGGAGCCGCAGCCGGATGCTTTTCTCCTTTGCGGCGGACAGCTTGTAGTTTAGCATCGCGCGCACCATCGGGTAGGGAACATTCACAAGATTGTGAACTTCCCCGGCTGTTGTGACAAGATGTGAAGCATACTCACCGGCCTTATCCGACTCTCCTGATTCCAGCAGGCCGTAGATCACGCCAAGGTGATGGCGATGAAAATCACCGCGAAGATGGGCAGGGTTCCGTCGCTGCCGGCGCTTGATATCCAGCAGTACGGAAAGAAGGCGAAAATGAAGATGACGATTGAAACCTTGGAGACAATGGCGAAATACCCATGAAACCGTGAAAAATAATAGGTCAGAATCCAGCATCCGTTAAACATCAGATCGATTGCGATACCGGTTCGGTAATAAATATCCAGCAGGGTGCCGAAGGTGGCCAAACAGATGCTCAGCAGCATAACAAAATTGAAAATCCGCCGCTCAAACGTAAAGTTCTGTTCGTCGCCGATCAGCCTGTTCCCGAGCTCTCTCACAGCTGCTCCCTCCCTGTGAAAAGACGCTTTTTCAGCACTTCCCTGACCTGTTCGGCAAAGCTTCTGCTAACGGGAAGCTGAACGCCCCCGTCCAGATACAGTGTTTTGTCCCGAAAGGCCCTGATTTTATCCACATTTGCGATATATCCCTGATGGTACTGCACAAACGTCTCGCCGGAAAGCCCCGCAAGCAGGCTGCTGAAGTTGTCGTAATAGTAAACATCGCGGTACAGCATATGGATTTTGATTTGATGCCCGATTTTTTCAAAATAACAGATGTCCCGGTACGGCAGATTCAGCATTTCGCCTTTGTTCTGAACGAAAAATGTCTTTTCCGTTTTTCCGACGTCCTCCTTTTGAAGATGGGTCAGCGCTTCGCTCAGAACCTGACGGAAGCGTTCCAGGGTCACGGGCTTTAACAGGTAATGGAACGCCCTGAGCTGAAACGCTTCAAAGGCATATTTTTCATAACCGGTTATGTAGATGAGGACGGTATTTTCATGGAGCGCTAGGGTTTAGATGGCGGAGGCGAAGCGGTACTGCTGGTATACCTAACGGGTACCCCCTCTCTTTATATATTTTCTAATCAACTGGGGCTCTCTGGCGTATTATTGAGACCCCAGTTTTTCTGTGCCGCAATTAGGACATAGTCCTCCTACGTCCAAGTGTCCCCATATCTTCCCCTCTTGTTAGTTGTTGGGTTGGGCTTATTTTATATACACTTGCAGGATTATTCTTCCATGATGTGGAATATGTATCCAAGGTGATGAATATGGATAATAGTTCAAGAAAGAAACCGTCGGTTCATAACAGCCTTCGACACTACCGAATGAACCAAGGAGATTTGAGGTTTACCAAATGCTCGACCCAATAATACATCATCGTAGCTTATGGTAAAAAATCATTACTATTTCAACGATAAAATATAATGCCTTGGCATCGGACTGCTGAGGCATTTTTTGTGTAAAGGTCGTAAAACGATTAATAATGTCGAAAAGCAGGAAATATCTACAGGATATCGAAGGCATATTATGTTTTCATAAAATTAAGATTAAAAAGGGGATGCTTAGAGAAATGACAGTAAATTGCAAAGGCTGTGGTAAGGAAATTGGTAAAGGTGTTAAAAAGTGCATACATTGCGGAGCAGACCAAAGAAGTTTTTTCGGAAAACATAAAATCATCACTGGAATATTAGTCATTGCAATACTTGGAGGAATTGGGTCTATATTCGGCGAAAACAATCCTCAATCTAGTAAGACTAGTGCAACACAGCAAAAGATAGAAAAGCGAGCATTTAAAATAGGGGAAACCTTTAAATCAAATGCTTTTGAAGTGACTATTACGGGCAAAGATACTACGAAGCGAGTAAATGATAAAAGTGGTTATCTTTATTCAGATGCTGATGGGGTTTTTGTAGGTGTACATGTCCATTATAAGAATATAGCCGACAGTGCTAAAAGCTTAGACAGCGGTGCTTTTAAACTTGTAGCAGACGGGAAACAGTATTCTCCCACAATAATGACAATAAGGTTAGATGAAAATATATTCCATAGTCAGATAAATCCCGGAATCGAAAAGGACGGAGACATCTACTTTGATGTACCGGAAAGTGTGGCTAACTCTAACCTAACATTGAAG
>DATMYQ010000322.1:0-8167 GCA_035560935.1 Patescibacteria group bacterium
ACAAATATGCTGTATACTACTGTTCACGGAGATACCGACGGGAAGGCCAGCCCAACGCAACGACGGACTGTTTCCGTACCTCTCGTGAAAGAAGAAATGAGCCAGGCCGTCGTTTTTGCGGAACAGGGCGCTGCGGTCTGCGGCCTTGGCAAACAAGAGACGCTGGCCATGGTTTTGGCCACGGAAGAAATTTTTCTTTATCTTTGTCAGAACGGCGTTTCCCGGCGGAAGGTAGAAATGTTAAGCACGGGTAGTACCTATTATCTTCGGCTGGACTTCATATTTTCGGAAGACGAGGTCAATTTCCGGGCGTTTAACCTAACCCATCAGCCGACGCCGGAAAAAGAGGAGGACCTGGCGGATATCGGACTTTTGCTTGCTTCCCGGCAGGTGGATCAGTTCCGTCTGATCCGGGAACCGAACCGGGGTCTCCGGCTGGTGTTGATTAAGGAGAAACGGTATCATCCCGCTTCGGAGGAGAAACCGGCGATGCCTCCGGCGGACTCGGCTGGGGTCACGGTGCGGGCGGCGGCTCCCGAAGAAATGGAGCTGTTTGCCCGGCTGGTCCGGCGCTTTTTTTCTGTGCATGAAGCACCGTCTTTTTTGGAACAGCCCGGCAAACTGGCGGATATGATCGCTTCCGGTGATTATGGCGGCGCTGTAGCCGTAAACGAGCAAGGAGGGCAACTCGGCGGCATCCTCTGGCGCTACAGCGGCGCGAAGACAACGGAGTGTTACGGTCCTTATGTATTTGGTTCGTCCGGCGAAAAGGACTGGGGCGCGGCCTTGTTGGAATGCTGCCTTAAGTATGTGGCTAAGAGTTCGGCGATTAACCTGATCAACCGGTATCGGGGCGGCAAGATGCCGCAAGGTTATTTTGAAGAGTTGGGTTCTTACTCGGAATACAAGCCTGACAACAGCACCTCGGTGCAAACGATTTTTTTTCGCCAGCTGAGCGAAGATCAAGAAGCCAAGGTGTGGGCGGACCCGCAACTGGATGATTTTCTCCTGCAGGAGTACCGGCGCTTGGTGCTGCCGCGGGAAGTCGTGTTTCTCCAGGAAAAAGCGGACCCGGCGATGTCCGAGTGTTCGGTTCTGACCGCTGACCTGCAGCGGGAACAGAATGCCGCGACGCTGCGCCTGGCATGGCCGGGCCGGGATCTGGAGGAAAATGTCGCCGCGCATGTGAAGATTTTTGAAGCGGAAAACTGGAAAAATGTTTCCGCCGAAGTAGACCTGGGACTGCCCTGGCAGGCCGGTTTTGCAGCGGCCCTGTTGAAAAGCGGCTTTATGCCCCGGCTCGTTTTACCGCACGCCGGTCAGGGAGATGTGGTCCTTTTTCGCCGCCCGCCGGCGCTTAACGCCTTGGTTCCCGAATTCGTCAAGAGTTTTGAACCCTATATTCCCAGCCGGCCCACGGATGTATTAAAAAAGCAGTATCGCTGTCAGACCCTCTACCGTTTGAACAATAATGAAAATGCAATGGGACCGCCTCCGGCCGCGCAGAAAGTGCTGCAAAAATTTCCGGCGTTCAATACTGCGTTTTATCCCAGCGGCGACAGCTATCATCTGCGTCTCCGGCTGGCGGAATTCTATCACCTTCATCCGGACCAGTTTATTGTGGGCAACGGGGCCAATGAAAGCGTCACGCTGCTGATTAAGGCTTTCTGCGAGATGGGTGATAACATTATAACCGCCGACCAGACCTATGGCGGTTACGAATGGGTGGCGCGCTTTTCCGGCATCGGGGCGATCGTGACTCCACTCAAGGATTTAGCCTTTGACGCGGCGGCAATTCTGGAAAAAATCAACGCCCGGTCCAAAATCATTTTTATTTGCAATCCCAACAACCCCACGGGAACTTATTGGAACCGGCAGCAACTGACCGATTTTATGGAAAAAGTGGCGGGGCGCTGCATTGTGGTGTTGGATGAGGCGTATTGCGAATTTGTGGAGCGGGAGGATTATCCCGATGGTCTATCGCTGATTGGCGCTTATCCCAATTTGGTGGTTTTTCGGACCTTCTCCAAAATGTACGGTTTGGCGGGATTGCGTATCGGGTATTTGGCTGCTGACATTGATATTATCAATATTATTCACCGCACCGCGGTTGTTTATTCGGTTAACGCCCCGGCGCAGGAAGCCGCTCTGGCGGCGTTGGGCGATAAGGAGCACATTCAGCGAACCCGGGAGATGGTGGCTGCCGGCAAGGATTTCCTGCAGCGGGAGCTCTCGCTGCTGGGGATGGATTTTAACTACGGGGAAGGCAATTATCTTTCGATCAAGCTTCCGTTTAGCGACAGCCTGGCCTATCGCCGGATGATGCAGCAGGGAGTGATCGTGCGGATGATGACCGCCTTTCGCTTTCCGAACAGTATTCGGATTACTATTGCGCAGCCGGAAGCAATGCAGGCTTGTGTGGAAGCGTTGGCGCTTACTATGAAGGAAATGGGTGATTTTAGTGGCAAATAAGCAAGAAGGGCAACTTACCGTTCCGGCGGATATGAGATTTGCGGGCTTGGCGCTGGAGTTGGTGCGGGAGGTAACCGCACCGGCCCAGCTGTCGGACAATCAAATTAAGAGGCTGGAGCAGGCTGTGACGGCGGCGTTCGCTAATGCAGTGCAGCATGCTTATGAACCGGATGAGGATGGCGCTGTCACTGTGGGCGTAAATCTGACAGCGAAGACTGTATCCATTGCCGTTCGGGACGGCGGCATACCTTTTGACGCATCGCTGGAACGTCTTGGGGAGAGCGCCGCTGTTGGCGGGAATGGCGTGCCGACGGGACTGCCGCTGATCCGGAGCGTAATGGATGAAGTGCAGTGGGTCAGCCTGGGGATCGCGGGAAAAGAACTGCGGATGATGCTGACTCTGGCAGGCGATCAACAGGAGGCGGAAGATCAGGAAAACCGGGTTTGGGTTAAAAAAAATAAGCCGCCCGCGCCGCCGCAGACTTATACGGTCCGGCGGCTGCAGCCGGAAGATGCGGTCGGCGTGGCGCGATGCTTTTATGACGCCTATGGTTACAGTTATCCGAGCACTTATTTTTACGATCCGCAGAAAATCCTGGAACTCAACCAGGCCGGCAGCCTCATTTCCGTGGTCATGATTTCGGATCTGACCGGCGAGGTGGTGGGGCATTGCTCGGCGCAGCGCTATGGAGCGGGAATCAACGCTGAATGCGGTCAGATTGTCATTGTCCACGCTCATCAGGGGCGCGATTTTATACCGCGTTTCGCCGAGGCTATTGCGAGGGAGTCTTTCCAGGCAGGCGTGCGCCGCTTGATATCTCATGACGTCAGCAGCCACCCCGTCACGCAGCGGGCGACAAGGAGCAATGGTTACAACCCCGTCGCCCTGGCGTTGGGAACGATGCCGGCCACTCTGAGCTTCAAAAAAATGAACGATGCGCTGACGCAGCGGGAAAGCTGCGTGGTCAGCATGCGCTTTCTCACCCCGCCGGAAGGGGTGGTTGTCTACGCGCCGCTGCAGCATCGCGATATGCTGGAACGAATTTACGGCTTTATCGGCAGGCCGGTTACCTTTCAATCGTTACCGCTGCCCGACGGGCCGGGAGAAACGACAGTTTCCCTTAACCGGTCCTGGGGCATCGCCGATATTCAGGTGCGCCGCAGCGGAACGGATACGGCGGCGGATGTGCGGCAACGGTTGCGCGATTTGATCGAAATCGGCGACGCTCAGGTGGTTTATCTGGAACTCCCGCTGGATCAGGGAGGCTTGGACGATATCTGCCGGGCGGCGGAAACGGAAGGGTTTTTCTTCGCCGGGTTGGGCAACAGTTCCGTTACGGACGGGGAATCACTGTTTTTGCAGTACCTGAATACGGAAATCGATCTGAATCATCTGCGGATTGCAACGCCTAAGGGGAAGGAAATTCTCAATTATGTGGCCGGGGAACGGCGGCGTCTGTCTCGATGAGAACAAGTCTTGTGCAGGGGATTTCTTATCCGTGGCAAGTGCTGTTCACCGTTTCGATGGGAACGGCGATGACCACGCTGGACGCCAGTATTATTACCATCGCCTTTCCCGAACTGATTCGTGCGTTTCAGGCGGATTTGCCAGCGGTCATGTGGGTGACGCTGGCGTACGTTCTTGTGAGCAGCAGCCTGATGCTCCTGTTTGGAAAATTGAGCGACTTTGTCGGCCGGAAACGGATCTATACGGCGGGCTTCGGCATTTTCACGCTGGCTATGGCCGCCTGCAGCCTGGCCCAGTGCCTGGAACAACTGATTCTGTTCCGGGTGCTCCAGGGAGTGGGCGCCGCTATGGTCATCGGCTGCAGCACAGCGATTGTCACCGCCGCCTTTCCCGGCAACAAGATGGGAAAAGGACTGGGACTGCTGGGAGTAGCCGTTTCCGCCGGCTTTATTACCGGTCCTGTGGCCGGCGGTTTTCTTCTGGAGTATTTCGACTGGCGCGCGATTTTCTATACCCGGGTTCCGCTGAGCCTTCTGGCCTTGGTCCTCAGCGTCGTCCTGCTCCGTAAAGATACGGTTCAGACGGGAAAAATCAATCTGGACCTATGGGGGGCGATGGCGTCTTTTGCCGGTCTTTTTTGCTTTCTTTTGGGAATGGGAAAAATTAAGATGTACGGGCTGAAATCGCCGGAGGTCCTTTTGCTGGCGGGGACCGGAATGGTTCTGTTATGCCTGCTGCCACTCATTGAACGCCGTGCCCAAAACCCCATTATTGATTTTGCCCTGTTCCAAAGAAAGGACTTCACCTGCGCCATGGCCGGATCGTTTGTCTTTTTTCTGACCATGCCGGTGTACCTTGTCATCTTGCCTTTTTATTTTATCGAAGGGATCAGACTGTCGGCGGCTGATTCGGGGCTGCTATTGTCCGTCATTCCCTTAACCACCATGCTGGCCAGTCCGGTTGGCGGCGCGCTGACGGACCGTTTCGGCCCGCGGTGGCCTGCAACCCTGGGAGCCGGCGCTGTCGTCGCCGCTCTTTTCGGACTGTCCCGCTTCAATCTGCAAACGGAGCTGGGGACGATCATAGGGGTTTTGGCGTTGCTGGGCCTTGCCTCGGGGATATTTCAGCCGCCCAACAACAGCGCAATCATGAGCGCAGTGCCTCTCCCCTGTCATGGCGCTGCTTCCGCCATGCTGGCAACGAATCGCCAGGTGGCGATGTCGATCGGGCTGGCCTTGACCGGAGTAGTCTTTTCCACCCGTCAGATGGCCTACCGGGATTTTTTTCTCCAGGCGGGATTCGATGCAAGCCAGGCATTCCGACAATCCATTCCCCAGGCATTGGAAGAATTGATGCTGGTGTCTTTTTTTCTGGCGTTGACGATGCTGCTTTTTTCCGTGAAGCCGCCGGACAAATAGACCGGCGGAAATGAAAGAAAAGGCATGGAATGGAGCGAAAGCGGCGAGGCGGAAAAATCAGGAAGCTGTATAAACATAGAAAAGCGCTATTTGTCAGCACAAGACAAACAGCGCTATTTTGAGGTAAGCCTGACACAGCCCGGCGGAAAAAGATTTGTTTTGGCGTGTGATGTGAATTAATCAGTGGTTCCTTAGGGGAGAAATTTTGATCGGACTTGAAAAACGTTCCGGCGTATCACCTGGCTGCGCCAAGTGAAGCAGGCGGATCTTTCGGCGTTGGGGAGCGGATGAGACGAGGAAACCGTATTTTGATATTGAATTGCAAATCACAACTAATGCGTGATACAATAAACGCAACGAGGCAAAGTGTTCGATCGGTGTATGAGCGGCAGTCCGCTTGCTAAATGCCGAAAATAAAAAAATGGGGGTGCGATGAATGGTTCTGCAAGAATTAGCAGAAAAATTTCCGGTCCTGCTCACCTATAACTTTCATCAGGCGGGCGATGACGCGGAGAAGGATTTGATTCAGACGCTGGCGCTTTGTGGCTATCGCTTTGTGGAAATTGATGATATCGTGCGGGCGCAAAACAACGCAAGAAACGACCTTAAAGATTTTTTGCCGTGCCAGATCGTCAAAATTGGTCAATGCCTTTAATTCACCGGTAATCGGACGCCCTATGCGGCAGAATTTTTATCTGCCGCATAGGGCGTTTTTTATTTTAGCGCGGTAGTGCGTTTCCCAGCGCCGGCAATGGAAAAAGAGCGTTGCTTTGCGCTGAACGTGTTGAAAAAATGAAACACCAAAGGATGGAGAAAAGTATATTAGACTGAACTCATTTGAATATTTTGGTCAGGAAGAGAGAAAAAATTTCAACAATATGTGCGGTTGCTATATAAAAGGGGAAAAATGCAAGTTAGCGCAGAAATCCGCTGACATCCAGAAACAAAGGGGACGAAAGACGGTGTGAAAAAACCATATCCCAATACTCACCTGGGTGTAAAACAAGGGGGACAGTACAGACGTTTAGAAAAGATCCATATCTCAGCTCTATTCAATTTTTAAATTGATGCCGGAAGCAGTGCTTACCATGTAGTAATTAGCAGGTTGTCCGAAAAAATATTGACTTCTCGGAATTGTAACCCAAAGCTTGATTCCTGGGAAAGATTGTCTTATGATGAAGGGCAGAATGGGGTGAACCGAAAGTCCGGAATGGGAATGCCCGTGGTGGGATGAAAAAACTGTCAGGCACGTTACGAGGAGGTCTTATAATGAAAGAAGAATGGGGCAGTCTGGGAATAGAACGGGCATTGATCACCGACAGATTAAAGTTGCGGCGGTTTCAGGAATCAGATATCCAGTGGTTTTATGATTACCGAAGCGATGAACGGGTGCGGCGTTATCAGGGATCTCTTAGTGGATATAATCGGGATCAGGCAGCCGATTTTGTCCGGGAACAAATGCGGCAAACACCGGGAATACCAGGATTTTGGCAGCAGGTAGCCTTGGAACTGACGGCGGAAGGCCGGCTGATCGGCGACTGCGGGATCCACTATTTGGACAGTATGCCGCGGCAGGTGGAACTGGGCATTACGCTGGTGCCGGAGTATCAGGGAAGAGGTTATGCCCGGGAAGCTTTAACCGCCGTATTGGATATCCTGCTGCGGGAACTGGGGGTTTGTCGGGCGGTGGCCTTTACCGATCCACGCAACGAACGGTGCATGGCGCTGCTGGAACGGCTGGGAATGCGCCGGGAGACTTATTGGGCGCAGCATGTGCAGGTGGAAGGGGTCTGGATGGATGACTGGCAGTATGCAATCTGGGCGGAAGAATGGAAAAATCCTCCTGGAGGAGGCGATTAAACAAGTTGAGGACACACGGGACCAGGCTGCGAAAGACAGAGGGACGGTGGAATCGTCTTGGAGTGCAGGAAATAAAATGTGGATTGTCAACACCTGGTCGGACAGTTTTTATGAGAAGTAAACGATTATAGGAATAAAACGTTTCCCGTCCGGATGAAATAACGGCATAGGCAGAACAAAATCCAATAAGAAGAGGAGCCGATCTGAAACGATGGCGTTTCGGTGCGGCTCTTTTCTTACCGCTGGAGTCTTTGCCAGATAAATTGAAGTTTTTTCTGTTTTCCAAGAAAATATTGCAGGAAAATTGAATTCGATGTTAAAAAATGTATTCGTTATTAAATGCTTGCAAATGGTTGGAACGACAGCTATAGTTTTTGTGAGTGATGCTGAAATTTATCGTGGATGCCAAAAAGGAAACGGATAACCCGGCCCCGTGTTTTTGCAGATGAGAATTTACCGAATGAGGTGCTGTTTATGATGATTCTAATCGTTGAAGGCGATATAGAATTAGCGGAATTGCTCAAGAGTATCCTTAGGGAAAATGGATACGAAATAATGATTGCAAATTCGGGGGCGGAGGCGCTGGAATTGCTGGAAGAACAGGCGCCGTTTATCATGTTGCTGGATTATTCTCTTGCCGATATGAATGCGGAAGAACTGATCAATGAATTGCACAAACGAGAGAAATCACCGCCGCCGTTTATTATTTCCACCGGACACGGTGATGAGAGAATCGCGGTAGCCATGATGAAACTCAATGCCAGAGATTACATCATAAAAGACAATAAATATTTGGATAATATAGCTAATATTATGGATAGAGTAGCCAAAGAGATCGAGAATGAAAATAAATTAAAAGAAGTAGAAATCGAACTGCGTGACAGCGAGAAAAAATACCGCAATTTATCCAATCAGCTGGAAACGATATTGGATCACATACCGGGACTTG
>DATMYQ010000323.1:0-6323 GCA_035560935.1 Patescibacteria group bacterium
ACCATATATTAATTTGATGCTTATGCAAAAATTCCTGCTCATACATCCCAATAAAAAGGAAATTTATCCTTTCTCCCGAATATTTGTTACAGCGAGGTGATTCACGCATGTCCTATTTTCAATCTTTGTCTGTTTTTCTTACAGTGGTGGAAGAAGGCAGTTTTTCGGCTGCAGCCAAACGGCTAAGCCTGACGCAGCCCACCATTTCTTTTCATATCGACAACCTGGAAAAAAATTTCGGCTGCCCTTTATTTACCCGTACCACCAAAGGTGTACATCCAACGGTGTACGGAAATAAACTTCATGATAATTTGCGCCATATGAATGAACTGCTGCACCGGACCCGCCAGCAACTGGCTTCCATGGTGGCCGGAACCTCCGGTAAAATATTACTGGGCGCCAGTTCCATTCCCGGTGACTACATCCTGCCAGGTTTCCTGGCAGACTTCCTGAAACAAAACCCCGACCTGAAAGTCTGCCTGCAAACCGGTGACAGCCAGTCGATGATGACCGCTTACCGGGAAGGGTTGTTTCCCATTGTCATTACCGGTTCCAAGCCAGCAGAAGAAGTACCGGGAGAAACGGTGCCGTTATGGTCCGACGAACTGGTATTGGCTGCACATCCGGACCGGACCGCAGACGGATCCTTGACACCACAACCGCAGGATATTCTCAAGCTTCCGTTCATTATGCGCAAAGATTCCTCCGCCAGTCGTCAGACGTCTTTAGCGGCACTCCGGCAATGGGGGGTCGAACCCTCGTCCCTTAATATCGTGTTAGAAATCGCCGGTAACGAAGCGATGAAATCCGCCATGCAAAACAATCTGGGCGTTGGCTTTATTTCCCGCTGGGCCATCCGTGATTCGCTGGCCTCGGGAAGATTGGTCGCAATAAACCTTCCCGGATTGAGTATCCGCCGCCGCTTCTACGCCACGGGTGATCTGGCTTTTCAGCCGCCTTGCGTCACACGTTTCTGGCAATACTTATTGAGCGTCGGCAACCAGCACCCTTTTGAAGAACCGCTAAGTTCTTGATCGTCAGACCCGGTATTGTATCATACTGCTTGTGACTTATAAGGCACATCGGACATTTTTAAAATACCCTTAAACCGCTCCATGCTGATGAAGCGGTTTTAAAATACCCATTTACAGAACATATGTTCGTATGTTATTCTTAAACCACAATATCTTTTTTTTCTCTTTCGTAACCTCACGTTATCATAACGCAACAAAGGTGGTAAGCGGATGGATACTTTAGAAAAATTGAAAATTCTCGGTGAAAGCGCCAAATACGACGTCTGTGCCTCACCTGCTCCCCGCGCCGGCAGTCCGGCCGCTGACCCACGCCGTCCCGGCGGCGTTTGTCATTCTTTCACTCCGGATGGCCGCTGCATTTCTCTGTTCAAGGTGCTGCTCAGCAATTATTGCGACCGCGACTGCGCCTACTGTCCCAACCAAAGCGCCCGTGACATGCCCCGGGTCCGCTTTACTGCCGAGGAGTTGTCCGGATTATTTATGAATTTTTACCAGCGCAATTATGTGGAAGGATTGTTCTTGAGTTCCGGGGTTACTCATTCCACAACGTATACCATGCAGGAAATGATCAAAGTTGTGGAATTGCTGCGCAACCGGCATGATTTCAACGGCTACATCCATCTAAAAATACTGCCCGGCAGCACCGATGCGGAAATATCCCGTGCGGTGGAGCTTGCCGACCGGATTTCACTGAATATGGAAGCGCCCACTGCCCGCCACCTGTCGCAGTTAAGCAATGTCAAGCAATTTGACCTCGATATCCTGGGCGGTATCCAAAAAATTCACCATCATACCCGCCTGCAACAAGGTGTGACCCACTCCACCCAATACATTGTCGGCGCCGCCGGTGAATCAGACCAGGATATTCTCTCCTCCGCCAACCAACTCTACCATGATTATCAGTTAAAACGCGCCTATTTCAGCGCTTTCCAGCCGGTCACCGGCACACCGCTGGCAGCGCTGCCTCCCACAACGCTGCTGCGGGAAAATAGGCTCTATCAGTCGGATTTTCTGATGCGGCAATATCATTTTAGTTTTCAGGAACTGGTATTTGATCCCTGCGGCAATCTGGATCAGGATCTGGACCCCAAGCTGGCTTATGCCCTGCGCCACCCCGAGCTGTATCCATTGGAAATCAACCGGGCTTCCTATTCCCAGTTGCTTAGAATTCCGGGAGTCGGCCCCCGCTCCGCCTCGCGAATTCTTCGTCTCCGGCATGAACAGCGTCTGCTTGATCCCCGGGAACTTAAAAATGCCGGCGTCGTCACGAAACGTGCGCTGGCATTTCTAACTCTTAACGGCCGCTATTTCGGCGATCGCCGTCTGCTTAACCGACCGCATCGCGATCACTATACCCAAATTTCTTTATGGGGGTGATTTAATGATTGTCTGTTCTTCAAAACCCTTGCCGGTTATTTTGGCTGCCTTACTGGCCAGGATCAGCGGAAAACTGCCCTGTCTGGATAATGAAATACGCCGGCTGGGCCTGTTTGCCCAATTAAAACCCCGTTTTGCTGACAAAGAAGATCTGGGTAATTTATTGGACCAGCTCCAGCAACAACAAAACCTTGATGCCCGCTGGCTATACTCTGAGAATGGGCGTCAATTGGCCCGGCTCATCGCTGCCAATCTTCGCTATCAGGTTCCTGATCGCGGACCAGTGATGTTTGCCGCCTTGGAAGAAGCATTCTTACACGGACCTTCTTATTGCCTGTTGGGTATTGGCGATGCCAGTCAGCTATTTATCGCCCGATCCCGGGCCGTATGCCATGAAGTGCACCGCATGACCGGCTTTATTCGCTTCCATCCTGCCCCGAACAATATGTTGATTGCCCGCCCCAAGCTTTTTCACGACACCGGAGACTGGCTGATCCGTCAGTTGGCACGACGTTATCCGCAGGCGTGTCTGATATTGCTACTGGAAAATCAGGTACTGCGCTTTGAAAATAATGTCCTTTCCGTCATGGGTGATCCTACGCCCTTTTTGCCGTACTTAAACAATCAGGCATTTGACATAGCCTGGGAAACCTATTACCGTGCCCAGTACATCGAAAGCCGCCGCAATGACCGGCAGGCCAGCCGTTTAATCCCGAAAAAATATCGCACCTGGCTTAACGAAGGTTCGATATTAAATGAAATAGCCTTAAAACCGCAAACTTAGCAAACTGCTCTCCTACTGGGCATCCCAGACTTCAACCCGGTTCCTCCCGGAATTCTTGGCACGATACAAGGTTTGATCCGCCGCTAAAACCAAATTACCTTCACTCATTTGCCCTTCAGTTACGTGTTGAAGTTCAAAAGTGGCAATACCCACACTCACTGTCAGCGTGATTTTTTCCCCGCCAGTAGGAAACAGCAGTCCTGAAATCATCAGCCGAAATTTTTCTGCCAAAACATACGCTGCTTCCTTCTCCGTTTCCGGCAAAATGATAACGAATTCTTCGCCACCATAACGGGCCGGAAAGTCGGTCATGCGAAAACTTTTTTTAAGCAAGTGACCTATTTCTTTTAAAATCTCATCTCCTGCCATATGCCCCCAGGTGTCATTGATTCTTTTGAAGTAATCAATATCTACCATCATTAGACTTAGTGGTCGCCCATAGCGTCGCAACCGATTAATCTCACGTTTAATAATATAGTCAAATAATCGGCGATTGGCCAGCTGCGTCAGCGGGTCCGTCAAGCCGACTTTTTTTATATTGCTATATAACGAATCACGTTCCAGCCCCATTGCCGTCAACGAGGCCAGCGTTCTCAATGTTTCTTCCACCGACTGGCGCTGACCGGGTTTGCGTTCATAATCCCAGTAAAAAACCAAAACTCCCTGCAACGCCTGCCGAAAAAACAACGGCAACACGTCCACCGTTTTTCCGGTAAGCAGGGTCAGGCTGACCAGCGCCGCCCGCCGTACGGTTTTATCCGTCCCATCACCACGTAAACCGGACAAATTACCTTTGTCAAACAAAATCTGCAGACGATCTAAGTCCAACGGCGAGAAACCTTCCGCCTGGACGATGTGGATTCCTGTTGCCCCCGGCTGCGGCTGTGCATAAAAAATAGCCAACGCATCTGCTCTTAAGTATTTACTAATCATTCCACCCACACGAGTCAATAATAGCATCGGCGATGACTGGTTGATAACCAGCCATGTGACTTCATGCAACAAAGACAGTTCATCTTCTTTCCGGGCCTCCTCATCCTGCAGCCGAGCCAGACGGACAGCCAATGCAATCTGCTCTGCGTAAACCTGTGCCATATGCAAATATTGATCGGTAACAGCATGAGGCATACCAAAAAAAACTTCCATGACACCGGCTAATTGACCATCAATCAACACCGGCATGCCGAGCATCGATCTTATCCCAGCCTGAAAAACATCCGATTCTTCCCACTTTAATTGGTCATGAAAGTCATTAATAAAAACCGGTTGCCTGGAAGCATAGATTCCACCCATAAATTTCTCTTCCAGTTCCATTTCCCGAAACTGAAAGTCGCCCCGAAACGCCACCACCCACAATTGTGATGGCACTCCTTCCAATAAACTGATATAGACATGATCGGTCTGGAAATATTCTCCTGCATTCGATGCCAGTTCATCCAAAGTACTAGTTAATTTCCTTTTTTTATTTACCACTGTGCTCAATTGTTTTATGGCAACATCCTGGCGCAGTCTTATCTGCTCGATTTCCTGCCATTTCAACTGTTGTCGTTCTATTTTCCGGTGTTGGGAGCGCAATAAGCGTTCAACGGTTTTTTTCGGTGTTTCTACCGTCATGTTCCAGAGCCCGGGCAACAGCAGCAAAAACGCAAACAATAAATACAGATGACTAAGCCCATATGTATTAATCCCATTATCAACAGCCATTGTTGGCGCTATTCCAGCCAACAGCAAAGACGGAAGCAGCTTGAACCGCAGCGAAATCTTCGTTACCGGAAAGTATTTATTACAAAGGCATCCTAAAGCTATTATCGGCCCTAAACTGGTTTTAATCCACACAGGAATGGAAAATACCACCAACAAAGGTCCAAACCAACTGATTCCCACGCCGCAGCCGATAACCATCACCATCAATAGTAACTGCCGTCTGGCCGGTTGACGACACAAGTTTCGCGAAAAACCTCCCGCAGCCCAAAGAGCTCCGAAGGCAAAAAATTCTCCCCAAAACATTCCCTGGATATCACCAGTGCCTCGAATTAGCCAAAGAGCCTGCAGCCAGGCAACAATCAGCGCTGAAGTCACCAGCCATCTTAGCTGCGAATTCTCCCGACGCCGATATTGCCGTTCCGCCAATATACACACCGCCAGCGCTGCCGAAAAACCGAACAAGCCTGTCACCGCTGGCAGTGTGACAGGCAAAAATTTTATTATTTTCTCAAACTGGCCATTTCCCCACCATTCATACGCAAGCGGCAGCAGCAACAACAATACGCCGGTGATGCACATACCAGACGGCGTAATCTTGGATTGCAGTACACACTGCATTCCTCTCATGTCCTGCATCTCTCCATTCTTTCCATGCTATCCTACAGCATTTCCCGAATACTGAGACCGCGTTCTTTTTCCAGATTAATAAACTCACCTTCCCGGGTACGAACGATCGGTCGCTGAAAAATATTCGTCCCTAAATATACTACCACAGCTTTTCGCCCATCGTTCAACAACACCACACTGCCCAGCAGCTGTTCTCGCAGATGAGTTAAAAACATGCCGGTGATCTCCGGGTCCAGTTTTTTAAACATTTGTCCCACCATAACTTCCACTGCCTGCCAGGGAGTAACCGGGCGGTCTTTCAAGCCATCATGAGTCATCATTTCATAGAGATTTGCAACGGAAATGATTTTTGCATAAACATGAATCCGGTCACCGGAAACTGCCATGGGGTAGCCGCTGCCGTCAACCCACTCGTGATGTTGCAGTACCGCGGCCAGAATATCACCTGACAGATTATAACCCCTGCCTTTTAACATCCGGTATCCTGCCACACTGTGGCTCCGATAGACGGGCATCTCAATAGCGCTTAATTCTCCAATGCGCTTCACCGCAATCAGAGGATCAAGCATCAACTTACCCACATCATGTAACAGTCCGGCCAGAATCATTTCGCCTATTTTTCGATGTGACATCCCCAGCCAACGTCCTAAAACGCCGGCGATCACCGATACATTTACGGAATGCTGAACAATACGGTCGTCCATTTTATCTAACAGACGCAAATAGTGCATCGCGCCAGGTATTTGACTTAGTTGTCTTACCGATGTGTCTGCCAGAACTTTTATATGATCCATCGG
>DATMYQ010000324.1:0-11029 GCA_035560935.1 Patescibacteria group bacterium
GGAAGATAGACTGCATCATAATTCGCTAGTATATAAACTTTATCCAGATAAGATTTCTTGAATGATTTATGCTGAATGATTTATGCAAAGCAAAACGGCATGACATGAGGAGCTGATGCAGCAGGATAAAGACAGTAAAACCGATGAAATAGGAAAGGAGATGAGTAAGAATGGAGATGTCGCCAGAAGAAAAGCTCTTTTACGGCAACAATATCACGGTGATAAAAAGGAATGAAAATTGTACCGTGTATAGAATGAAAGATGTTACTGGCGAAGGTACCATGACGCGCTACCAAGTGTTCCCTGGAATTGATTTGATGTACAACGACTTTCATATGCAGAGCTGTTTTTCAGAGTTCCGACCAAAGGTAGAAATGATAGGAATTGACCATTGCCGACAGGGTCGAATAGAATGGGAATTCCCAAACGGGTCATACATGTATTTACAAGAGGGAGATTTACAGATCAATGCCAAGGATCATCATGCCATAGGATTCGGATTTCCCTTAAGCCGTTATTATGGAATTACGGTTGCCATATATATCGAGGAAGCATCAAAAACGCTATCAACTATTTTTGAAGGGCTTTCTGTTGATTTGCAAGCTTTGCGAAAAAAACTTTGTTCCGATGAGAGACCGTTTATTATGCGCGCAGAAGACTCCATTCAACATATTTTTTCTGAGCTCTATACTGTCCATGAGGAGATTCGGATAAATTATTTTAAGATCAAGGTTTTAGAGTTACTGTTGTTTTTAAGTGTTGTAGATGTCCCGATAAATAGCAGAGAAAGACCTTATTTCCCCAAAAGCCAGGCTGATACGATAAAAGCGATTATGAAATTTATGACTGATCATATAGATCGGCATTTCACCTTAGGGGAATTATCCTCCCAATTTGGGATATCACTTACTTCCATGAACCTTTGCTTTAAGGGCGTTTATGGTACATCGATCTACGCGTATATGCGTTCTTACCGTATGCAGACAGCTGCCTTAATGTTGCGTCAAACCAACGATAGTATCGTCGCCATTGCCGGTAAGGTTGGTTATGAAAATTCAAGTAAGTTTGCCGCGGCTTTTAAAGAGGTCCTGGATATGCCGCCTTTAAAATATCGAAAAAGTCTTGTCTAAATGGAGTTGAAAAAGTCGTTAGGTTCTTCGTTAGTGCCGACCTCAAAATCCCAGTAAGTTTTCCGTAGTCTTTAAATAAATCATAGGACGGACCTTGGGAAAATATCGCAAGAAAACAATTGTCCTTTTGGATTAGTTCGGGTTTTTCGGAGCGGAAAAACTATTGGCTAAGTATTACAATAGCGTTAAGTTAGACTCATTCTAACTTAACGCTATACTATTTTTCAAGAAGGCCCTTGCAACAGGATGCCTTCTGGAAGGAGGCTTATATGCAGAGTCAAAAAACCGGGATCCCCCGCCTACTGCAGTTTGCGGGAAAATGTAAGTATTTAATCGTTTTATCCTGCATCTTGTCGAGCATCAGTGCCGTGTTTATGTTGCTGCCCTTTGTCTGCATTTGGTTGGTGGTACGGGAAGTGCTTACTGCCGCGCCTGAGATGGCGGCGCTCAATTTGTCCCGCCTTGAGGTGTATGGTTGGTGGGCCGTGGCCTTTGCCCTGGCAGGATTCTTGTTTTACTTCATAGCCCTCATGTGTTCTCATGTGGCGGCTTTTTACACGGCACGCAACATGAAATCCCAGACACTGCGCCATCTGGCAACGCTTCCGCTGGGTTTTTTCAATCTCAATACCAGCGGCAAACTGAGAAAAATTATTGACGAAAATGCTGGCCAGACAGAGACCTTCCTGGCCCATCAAATTCCGGACCTTGTCGGTTCCTATGTAACGCCCGTTACCATGTTGGCACTGCTTTTTTTCTTTGACTGGCGACTGGGGTTCTTGAGCCTTCTGCCACTGTTCATCGGCTTTGTGCTGCAAAAGAAAATGATGAGCAAGGAAGCTATGGCGTTCATGAAGCATTATCAGGATTCCTTGGAGGATATGAACAACGAGGCAGTTGAATATGTTCGGGGTATCCCTGTGGTCAAGGTCTTCCAGCAGACGGTCTATTCTTTCAAGAGCTTTTACAAATCCATTATGCGCTACAAGGAGTTTGTCACAGCCTACGCTCTATCTTATCTAAAGCCAATGACGGCTTTTACCACAGCGATTAACGGAACCTTTTTGCTGCTAATTCCCGCAGGCATCCTGTTGATCATCCAGGCACCGGATTATGGCGAATTCTTACAGGATTTCATCTTTTACCTGTTATTTACTCCGGTCTGCGCTGTAATGCTCAATAAAATCATGTATTCCAGTAATTATAAAATGATTGCCGAGGAATCGGTACGCCGCATTGATTCTCTGCTGGCGGAAGAACCCCTGTCCAAGCCCCAAAACCCGCGAACGCCAAAAGGGGCGGAGGTGGAATTCTCTCATGTGAGCTTTACCTATCCCGGCGGGGGTCTACCGGCAGTGAAGGACGTGAGCCTAACAATACCTTCCGGCAAAACCCTAGCTTTGGTAGGCCCATCCGGCGGTGGCAAGACGACCATTGCCAGCCTCATACCACGCTTTTGGGATGTGGATGGCGGGAGCATAAAAATCGGTGGTGTGGATGTGCGGGAAATACCCACTGCTATGCTGATGAAACAGATCGCCTTTGTTTTTCAAGATACGCGCCTGTTTAAGGACAGCATTTTAAACAACATCTGCGCCGCACGCCTGGACGCTACCCGCGCCGAAGTGGAAAAGGCGGCAATGGCCGCCCAGTGCGGCGATATTCTGGCCAAGCTGCCCCACGGCCTGGACACCGTTATCGGCGCCAAAGGAATCTACCTCTCAGGCGGTGAGCAGCAAAGGATTGCGCTGGCGCGGGCTATTCTAAAGGATGCTCCCATCATCGTCCTGGATGAGGCTAGTGCCTTTGCCGATCCGGAAAACGAGCAAAAGATTCAATTTGCTTTCGCGCAACTTACCAAGGGCAAAACCGTGCTGATGATTGCTCATCGCTTGCCCACTGTGCAAAATGCTGATCAAATTTTGGTGTTAGCCGAGGGCAGGATTGCTGAGCAGGGAAGACATCAAGAATTATTGAATAACAACCAGCTATATACTGCTTTGTGGAATGATTACCAGACCTCCGTTTCCTGGAGTGTCGGAAAGGTGGCTCCCCATGTTTCGTAAGATATTTGCCTTGAGTGAACAGGGCGCAAAAGATTTGAGCAAAGGGATCATGGCAAGCGCCGCCGCCGATATTAGCCTGATGTTGCCAGTTGGGCTGATTATCCTCGTACTGCAGGAATTGTCTAAACCCCTGTTCGGTGGGCGCGCAGCCTCACTAAATGTCTGGTTGTACACGGGAGTGGCGGCGGTGCTGCTCACAATTATTTTCATCTGCCATTTGATTCAATATCGGTACACCTATGTTTCGGCTTACTCGGAGAGCGCCAATCGTCGGGTGGTGTTGGCAGAAAAGCTTCGCCGTCTGCCTCTTTCTTTCTTTGGACAGCGAGATCTGAGTACGCTGACCAGCACTATGATGAGCGACTGCACCGAACTGGAGCGTACTTTCTCCCATGCGGTCCCCCAGCTGTTTGGCGCGGCGCTTTCCATTGTGCTGGTTGGGTTCGGCCTGTTTGTGATGAATTGGCGAATGGCGCTTTCCACGCTGTTTGTACTGCCTGTCGCTTTGTTGATAACCATAGGCAGCAAGGGGCTGCAAAGTAAGTTGGGGACTATAAAGATAGACGCCAAGCTTGCGGCTTCCGATGGGGTTCAGGAGTGCCTGGAAACCATTCGGGAGATTCGGGCCTGCGGCAAAGAGGAGGAATACCTTGCCGAGTTGGATAAAAAGCTGGATACGGTGGTTTCCGCCTCCATTCGTTCGGAACTTCTGACGGGTACCTTCATCATCTCGGCCCAGATGGTGCTGCGCTTAGGCTTTGCCGCTGTGATTCTGGTGGGCGCGACCCTGCTTGGACGGGGAGAAATCGACTTTTTAACTTATCTTATCTTCTTGTTGACTGCATCTCGTCTCTACGATCCGCTCTCCACCGTCATGATGCAGCTGGCAGAAATCTTCAATGCTCAAATTCAGATCAGCCGCATGAAGGAAATTGAAAACCAACCGGTACAGGAGGGGACATGCGCCTATAGCCCCAAGAATTATGACATCGTGTTTGACCGGGTGGGCTTTTCCTATAATGAAAACAAAACCGTGCTTCAAGAGGTGTCTTTTACAGCAAAACAGGGTGAGGTTACTGCGCTCATTGGTCCCTCCGGGGGTGGTAAGAGCACGGCAGCAAAGTTGGCTGCCCGCTTCTGGGAGGCGAATAGCGGAAAAATTACTGTCGGTGGCGTAGATATCAGCACCGTGGAGCCGGAAACCCTTCTTCAAAGCTTTGCCATCGTGTTTCAGGACGTAGTACTTTTCAACGATACTATTCTGAATAATATACGCCTAGGACGCAAGGAGGCTACCGACGAGGAGGTGTTCACCGCCGCAAAGGCCGCACGGTGCGACGAATTTATTCACCATTTTTCTGAGGGGTACAACACCATTATTGGTGAGAACGGTTCCACCCTTTCCGGCGGCGAGCGGCAGCGCATCTCGATTGCCAGGGCGCTGTTAAAGGATGCGCCCATCATCCTTCTGGACGAAGCTACCGCTTCACTGGATGTAGAGAACGAAACCCTAATTCAAAGTGCACTCTCAAGGCTTGTTCAAAATAAAACGGTATTGGTTATTGCTCACCGTATGCGTACCGTGGCGGGTGCGGACAATATTGTAGCTCTGGACGGGGGAGTGGTGGTCGAGCAGGGCACTCCTGATCAATTAATGCACACCGGAAAGCTCTACCCTCATATGGTTGGGCTACAGCAGCAGAATTTTGGATGGACGCTGAACTGAATGCTTTTTGAAAATTCAAGTAAGTTTGCCGCGGCATTTAAAGAGGTCCTGGATATGCCGCCTTTAAAATATCGAAAAAGTCTTGTCTAATTGGAGTTGAAAAAGACGTTTTGGAGCGGAATAAAATGGGAATGGATTGTAGAATAAAGAAGAGTTAGGTTAATCTAACTAGCCTTTATTCTATTACAACCCACTCAAGGCTCGGTAAAAATTGATAAGAGGAGGAATAACATGCAAGAAGCAAGCCCAACTTTTAAGAATCGGTGGACATTGAGAAAGATTTTCAGCATGTTGCTGGCGCTGGCCATGGTTGTTTCATTGCTGCCGGTCCCTGCCTATGCCGCATTCTCAGCTGAGGAGGGGCAGTGGGAGCAAACCTTCCAGCCCCATGACCTCATGATGAGGGGGAAAATGGCGGCCGTTATAGATTCTGAAAATAACTCAGTTCCTGTCTTTGCGGGCGGAGAGGGAACAGCAGAATCTCCCTATCAGATTGCGACGGCGGAACAGCTTGACCAGGTGCGTAACTACCTGGATAAGAACTATATTTTAACGGTGGATATTGATCTGGCCGGATATGAAAACTGGGAACCCATCGGTGCTTTCCAGCCTTTGTCCGACAAGCCGGAGGATGCAGAGAAACCGAAGCGGGAGGTGGCTTTTACTGGCAACTTTGACGGCAACGGCCACACCATTGCCAACGTGACCATTAATCGGCCTGAGGGCATGGCGGTCGGTTTGTTTGGGTGCGTTGCCGGAGAAGAGGATAATCCCAGCTCCATATACGACCTGACGGTGAAAAATGTGGATGTGACCGGCAGCTTTTTGGTCGGCGGCGTGGTCGGTCTTCAATTCTTGTGTAACCTGGAGGACGTAAGTCTGACCGGCAGTAATACGGTCCGAGGCTATCAGGGAGCGGGCGGTATTACGGGCGTCAGCTTTGGGGATTTGAGTGGTTGCGACGCTGTGGCGGATATCGTACTCTTGGGCGATGGCGGCGGTTGCGCGGGCGTTTTAGCCGGTGGCCAGGAAGGGGTCTCCTTGATCGACTGCACGGCGACAGGCACGGTGACAGCGGAAGGTGACAAATGCTTTGGCCTGGGCGGCTTGGCCGGCGCGGCAAACGATGGAGTGGCGGTTACAAACTGCCAGGCGGATGTTTCTATCACAGCTTTGGGCAAAGAAAATATTGCGGTCGGCGGGCTCTTGGGCTATACGGGGACGCGTAGTGAGGACACCCCCACATTGGTAACGGGATGCTCGGCAGATACCACTATTACAGTATCGGACAGCACGACCCAAGTCGGCGGGCTGGTCGGCGGAAACTTCTATCCTGAATTTTATGCCTATGTGATCAGTGACTGCGACACCTCCGGCAACATCACCGGCGGTTCTGAAGCAGTAGGAAGTATCGCAGGCTATGCTCACAATTCCGAAGTGAAAAACTGCACTAGTACGATGACTATCAACGGTGAATCCGAGAATGTACCCCAGGTAGGGAAGGTAGAAACAGGAATATCGCCCTTCGCTGGTGGCAGCGGAACGGAGTCTGACCCTTATCAGATTGCGACGGCGGAGCAGCTTGACCAAATGCGCAACTACCTGGATAAAAACTACATTTTAAAGGTGGATATTGATCTTGCCGGATATGAGAACTGGGAACCCATCGGCGCTTTCCAGCCTTTGGGTGACGAAGGGGAGGATGCGGAGATACCACAGCGAGCCGTGGCCTTTACCGGCACGTTTGACGGCGACGGGCACAAAATCTCAAACGTGACCATAAACCAGCCGGAAGGCATGGCGGTCGGCCTGTTTGGGTGCATTGTCGGAGGAGCGGGAAATACCGTTTCCATAGATGATCTGACGGTGGAAAACGCGGACGTGACCGGAAACTTTTGCGTCGGCGGTGTAGTCGGCTTTCAGTATGGGGACAGCACCCTTGAGAACATAAGCCTGACGGGCAGCAATACGGTCCGGGGCAACACCTATGTGGCCGGCATTCTGGGCGGCAGCGACAGGGGCGGCGGCACTCCGGAGCTTACGGACTGCGATGCCGCAGCGAACATCGTGGTCGTGGGCGGCTTCGGGAATTCCGCGGGGGTTTTGGGCGGCGCGCTGGACGGCATGACCGTAACCGGCTGCACGGCGACAGGCACGGTGACGGCGACGGGCGACAACTGCTTTGCGCTGGGCGGCCTGCTCGGCGGCGCGTTTGAGGGAGTGGCGGTCACAGACTGCCATGCCGATGCTGTTACAATCACGGTTTCGGGCGCAAACAACACTATGGTCGGCGGGCTTTTGGGCTATGCGGGGACATTTGGCGAAGAAACACCCACGCAGGTGACAGGGTGCTCGGCGGATGCCACCATCATTGTGTCGGCTACCACAAACCGTGTCGGGGGGCTTATCGGCGGGAGCTTCTATCACGAGTGGTACGCGGAGGACAGGCCGGAACCTGGTGCCTACGCGGTTTCCGGCTGCAGCACCTCCGGCAGCATCACCGGCGGTGGAACCGAAGTAGGAAGCATCGCGGGCTATGCCTACAATTCCAAAGTGGAAAATTGCACTAGTACGATGACTATCAACGGTGAATCCGAGAATGTACCCCAGGTAGGGAAGGTAGAAACAGGAGTATCGCCCTTCGCTGGTGGCAGCGGCACGGAGTCTGACCCTTATCAGATTGCGACGGCGGAACAGCTTGACCAAATGCGCAACTACCTGGATAAAAACTATATTTTAAAGGTGGATATTGATCTGGCTGGTTATGAAAACTGGGAACCCATCGGTACTTTTCAGCCTTTGTCCGATAAAGCGGAGGATGCAGAGACACCAAATCCGGAGGTGGCGTTTACTGGCAACTTTGACGGCAACGGACACACCATTGCCAACGTGACCATCAATAAGCCTATGGCGGCAGGTTTGTTCGGGTGCGCCATCGGAGAAGAAGACAAACCCATTTCCATCCACGACTTGACGGTGAAAAATGTGGATGTGACCGGATACTTTCTGGCTGGTGGTGTGGTCGGCTATCAGTCCTTGAACTGCACTCTGGAGAATGTGAACTTAACCGGAAGCAATACAGTTCGAAGCAACTTTGCTGCAGGAGGCATTACGGGCGCCACCATGAGTGATCTGAAAAACTGCAACGCTACAGCGGATATCGTTGCCCTAGACGATGGTTATTGTGCAGGCGTTTTAGTCGGCGGCACGTCAGCGGTCTCGCTGATCGACTGCACGGCGACCGGCACGGTGACGGCGGAAGGTAACAATTGTTTTGGCCTGGGCGGCTTGGCCGGCGGACCGGCAACTGCAGTGGAGGTCACAAACTGCCATGCTGAGGTTTCTATCACGGCTTTGGGAGAAAATAATCTCATGGTCGGTGGACTTTTGGGCTTCACGGGGACGTATGGCGAGGACACCCCCACATTGGTAACGGGGTGCTCGGCGGATGCCATCATCACAGTGTCGGACAGCACGACCAGCGTCGGAGGATTAGTGGGAGGGAGCTTTTACCATGAGTTGTATGCGTCGGAGAAGCCAGTGCCTTCCTCTTATGCAATTAGGGATTGCACTACATCGGGTATCATTACCGGTGGCTCTGAGGCCGGCAGTATCGCGGGCTACGCTTACCGTTCGACAGTCGAAAATTGTACCAGCACCATGACTATTAACGGCGAATCTGAGAATGTACCCCAGGTGGGGAAGATTGCGATTGTGACGCCTGTTTTAATAGCAGATAGTATCGGCAACATTGTCGGCAAGAGTGTAGACCTTACTTTCACCGACGATACCGCTTGGCGGGCAGCGATCAGCGGGATCACGGTTGACGGCACTGCCTTGACAACTGGACAGTATACTGTCACAGCAGGCAAGATTAACATCGCCGCCAGCGTATTGACCACAGCGGCTGCCCATAGCATAGTGGTCAAAGCCACAGGTTACTACGATGCTGTAGTAACGCAGACGATGACTGCTGATTCGGGTGGTGGATCAGGCGGTGGTGGATCAAATGGTGGCGGATCAAATGGTGGCGGGAGCTCCGGAAATACTGATTCAGGAACAGTGAATCCAGGAACAGTGAATCCTGGGGGAGATAATACCCAATATAACAAAACAGCTTTAGAGGCTTTAGCTAAAGCCACAACTCAACAGATTCAGAACGCTCAACTGCCAGCCAATGCTCCGACAGTCGATCCGGCAGATGCAAGCTCGGTTACCTTGACAACCAATGACGGCATTCAAATAGTTGTGCCTTCTGGAGCGGTCAGCAACCAGCAAGGTCCGGTTCAGATAGCAGTTACAATAGGAGCAATAGCTACTCCACCAAAGGCAGATCCTACTGCAGTCGTCCTTGACCCGCTTCGCTACGAACGTCAATTTAGCATTGCAGGTCAAGCTGAAGGTTCTATTCAGTTCAACTCACCGGTAATGATTACCTTTCCAATTGCCACGGCAGATCTTCCGTCGGGGGTTACACCCCAACAACTGGCAATCTACTGGTGGAATCAGGACAGGAACGATTGGGTCAAGCTCGGTGGCGCCTTTGACACAAGCACAAAGACGATTTCCGTTCCGACTTATCATTTTTCAACCTACGCCGTGATGGCTGATACTAGTCCTGTGCCGAACCGCATATTCGGGGCAGATCGCTTTGCTACAGCCAATGCCGTGGCCGATCAGGGCTGGAAAGCCGGGGCAGATAATGTGGTCTTGACCTATGCTTACGCTTTTCCAGACGCTTTGGCCGCAGTTCCTTTGGCCTATAAATTAAATGCTCCAATCCTTTTGACCGATAACACTGTGCTTACCCCATCAACACTTGCCGAAATTCAGAAGTTAGCGCCGAAGAAGATCACCCTGATTGGCGGCACGGCAGTTATTTCCCAGTCTATTCAGGATACATTGAGCGCTACTTATGGCCAGGACAATGTTGTGCGCTATGCTGGAGAGGATCGTTATTCTACAGCCGTTGCCATTGCCAAGGCCTTGGGAACGACTGGCAAGGCCGTTTTGGCCAATGGGGAAGACGGACATTATACGGATGCCTTGGCTGTCTCGGGTTATGCTGCCGCTAACGGGATCCCCATTCTCTTTAGCGAGACAACGACACTCCCCAACGTGACTAGCCAAGCCTTGTCTAACCTGAAAGTCAAGACAACAGTTGTAGTCGGTGGTGAAGGAGTTGTCCCAGCGGCAGTGTATAATCAACTTACCGGAGCTAGCCGCTATGGTGGAGTCGATTGTTATGAGACAGCGACGAAGATAGCAACAGGATTGCAGCTTAACGTGAACCGGGTGTATATCGTGACCGGCTTGGACTTTCCGGATGCTTTGGTAGCCGGCAACCTAGCAGCGCATACCCTATCGCCGCTGCTCATGGTGGATATGGGGGTACCGGAAGCAACCAGCGCGTTCTTGACTGCCAACAAAGCAGAAATCTCAAGTCTAATTGAAATTGGTGGTGAGGGGATAATTAATTCTGATCAAGATAACGCCTTGCGGTCGGATTTGCAATAACCTAGGAGCAAGAAATGCTCTTTGTAATCAATGTCTGCCCTTTGAGGTGTACCCGGAAAAGGTACACCTCATTCTCGTACTATCCTGAAGAAGGTGTTTTAAGTTGGAAAGTGTTCTGAAATATGATCACATTAAAAAAAGGGCGATATTGTATAATTGAGAAAAAGAAGAGCAGATCGACATAAACGCCACCCAAGCTTACTGTAACCCTATTTTATATCAATGAGTAATTACCAGCATTGTGCGAGATGTGCTGGCTCCCCATTGTGGAGGGAGCAAGCATCACAATCAGATTCGTTAAGGCCTCCATAATCAGCGATAAGGCAACCCCTGAAAGCAATAGCTGTGTAATATTGATTTGGTCGCCTGAATAAGATAAATTAAATTTTGAAATAAATAATAACACTTTAGGTAGAGAATATGCTATAGTCTAAGTTTGACACATCTAACTTTTTGCGGTAAAAACCTTGAGAGCGAACATTAAGCTGTTTTTCTTCATGCTGAATGAGTTAGCAAGCTGAGTTGGAGAGAATACAAAACGGCCTTTATCAAGAGGTAGAACTGCTTAAATCAGATCTATTGTCTATACC
>DATMYQ010000325.1:0-4086 GCA_035560935.1 Patescibacteria group bacterium
GAACAACAGTAATAATGGACAAAAAAGGCTGTGATGTCAGTATTTTTTTTACGTGAAAAATTTCTGCAGGAATTTCCTCTATAGTAACGAATACCTATTTGGGAAGAGCAAACGAGCTTATATTTATAACAAAGGGGAGGACTTTTTATGCAAAAAAAATGGATTACACTGTTTTTATGTCTCTGTGTGTTTGCTGTTGCGGCTGCTGGCTGTGGTTCCAGTCAACCGGCCAAACAGGCACCACCGGCGGAGAAAAAACCTCAGTCGGTTATTATTGCGTATACGCCATGGACAGGGTATGCGCCGTTGTTTGTGGCGAAAGAAAAGGGAATGTTCAAAAACAAAGGCGTTGAAGTCGAATTACAGGCCATTGAAGGCGTGGGTGACCGGAAGCAGGCTTTGGTAGCCAATAAAATTCAGGCAATGGCCGCATCGCTCGACGTCTCCGTCTCCGCTGCCGGTGAAGGCGTACCAATGAAATTTGTCTGGGCGTTTGATGCTTCCAACGGCGCGGATGGTTTGATCGTGAAAAAAGATAAAGGTATTGAAAAAATAGCGGATTTAAAAGGGAAAGAAGTGGCGTTTCACCGTGGGTCCGCATCGCACTTTTTACTGTCTACCCTGCTGGAGAAAAATGGTTTAACGGATAATGACGTAAAAGCGGTGGATATGAAAGCCAGCGAAGCGGCTTCGGCGTTTATGGCCGGTAAAGTGGATGCGGCGATCACCTGGGAACCGCATTTGAGCAAAGCAGTGGCAGCGGGTGATGTTCTGCTGGCCTCGACGAAAGACACTCCGGGCCTGATTGCGGACGTACTGGCAGTTCGGGAAGACCTGGCAAAAAACAATCCGGAAACAGTTCAGGCTTTAGTGGACGCGCTGGCAGAAGCTACTGAATATATGAATAAAAATCCGGAAGAGTCCAATAAGATTATTGCGGCGGCGTTTAAAATGAAGCCGGAAGAAGTAGCCGATGATATTAAAACGATAAAATTTTATGATTTGAAAGGCAATCTGGAGTTTTTCGGTACCAAAGAAAAACCCGGTCCGATTTTTGCTGTGGGTAAACAGGCCAGTGACTTTTACATCAAGCTGAAGTTGATGTCACAGGCGCCGGATCTGAATAAATATCTGGACAACACCTTCATCAACAAAGTAAAATAATACGCAGGACGGCGAAGAAGCTGGCGGACAGGAGCATTCGTATTCTGTCCGCTGCTTTTTTGTTTTTGGACAACATTCATGACGGATGGTGGTATTTTTGGACAAGTGCAAACTATTTACCCCTAAGGTGGAAATCAGCCGGGCGCTGTATTTGACGCTAAGCGTTTTTTCTTTTGTTGCCTTATTGGCGATTTGGTCGGCGCTAACCTATAGTGACCTGATTTCACCGCTTTTTTTGCCAACTCCCGGTAAGGTGGTTAACGACGGATTTTTGTTGTTTACCCAGTTTAATCTGCTAGACGATGTCATGGCCAGCGTTTGGCGGGTAACCGCCGGTTTTGTACTGGCAGCAATTATTGGCGTACCGATAGGAATTTTAATGGGAAGTCTGAAAATTTGTGAAGCAGCGGTGGAACCGGTGCTCAGTTTTATCCGCTATATGCCGGCATCGGCTTTTATCCCGCTGTTCATTCTTTGGTTGGGTATTGGTGAGAGTGAAAAAATCGCCGTGATTTTTTTTGGTACTTTTTTTCCACTGGCGTTGATGATTATGGATGTGACGAAAAATGTACCGACGGATTTGATCGATACGGCTTATACGCTGGGGGTTTCCCGGCAGGGCGTGTTCCGGCGGATCATCTTACCGGCCAGTATGCCTGGCATTGTCGATACGCTGCGGATTACATTCGGCTGGGCCTGGACATATCTGGTGGTGGCCGAGATTGTGGCTGCCGGTTCCGGTCTGGGCTATATGATTATGCAGTCGCAACGCTTTTTGAAAACCGGTAATATCATTGTGGGCATCATTGTCATCGGCGTGATTGGTATTGCCATTGACCTGCTGTTCAAATGGATCTATCACCGGATGTTCCCGTGGCTGGGCAAGGGAGGTGGCCGGTGATGGCGGACACAGTAATGGATAAACTGGTGATTGATAGTGTCAAAAAAGTGTTTATTGATAAAATTCGACAGGTTACTGCGTTGGAGCAGGCCAGCTTCACGGTGAAACCCAAGGAATTTGTCACTATTTTGGGACCGTCTGGTTGCGGCAAGTCTACGATTTTAAAAATTGTTGCCGGGCTGGAAGCTGCGACAGAAGGAAAAGTACTGCTGGACGGACGGGAGATCACTGCTCCCGGGCGTGACCGGGGCATGGTATTTCAGACGTATACTTTGTTTCCCTGGCTGACGGTTCGGGATAACATCGAGTTTGGCTTGGATGTAGCGGGGAAAACTGTAGCGGAACGCCGAGAAGTGTCCGGCCATTATATTGAAAAAATCGGTCTGAGAGGGTTTGAGAACTTTTATCCCCGGGATTTGTCCGGCGGCATGAAACAACGGGTGGCCATCGCCCGGGCGTTGGCCAACGATCCGGAAGTACTGTTGATGGATGAACCTTTCGGTGCGTTGGATGCGCAAACACGGACTGTTATGCAGGAATTACTGCTGGATGTCTGGGATGAATCGCATAAAACCATTTTATTTGTGACTCATGATGTGGAGGAAGCTGTATTTATCGGAGACACGATTTATGTGATGACCGCCCGTCCCGGAAGAATTAAAGCCCGGATTGACGTGGATTTGCCGCCGCTTCGGACCTATGATCTGAAACTGACCGATGAGTTTCGGCGTATAAAAAAAGAAGTATTGGAACTGATACGGGAAGAAGCCTGGAAAGCGGCTAATGAAAACACTTAAAAAAGACCGCTGTTTTAGAGGAGGAAGACATTTGTGAAACCGTTATCACGTATTACGGAGACTTTTTCAGAGTCGGTTATTCGTGAAATGACCCGAATCTGTGACGAAGCCGGCGGCTATAACCTGTCACAGGGATTTCCTGATTTTGACAGCCCGCTGGCGATCCGCGAAGCGGCCCACCGGGCGATTGACGCCGGTTATAACCAGTATCCGGTAACCTTTGGTGAACCGGAACTCAGAGAAGCCATCAGCAGGAAAGCGGCCCATTACAATCAGGTGTTCTGTAACCCGCAAACCGACATTACCGTTACCTGTGGTGCTACCGAGGCGATGATTGCCACTTTGAAAGCATTAATCAATCCGGGTGATGAGATTATTATCTTCGAACCATTTTATGAAAACTATGGGCCGGATTCAATATTGTCGGGGGCTACGCCCCGTTACGTTACGTTGCAGGCGCCGGCATGGAATTATGATCCGGCACAGTTGGCGGCGGCGTTCAACGAAAAAACGAAAGCCATCGTGATCAATACTCCCAATAATCCGACCGGAAAAGTGTTTAGTCGTGCGGAACTGGAGGAAATTGCCGCCCTTTGCGTAAAATGGGATACGTATGCGGTCGCGGATGAGATTTATGAACATATTCTGTATGATGGCGCCGAGCATGTTTCCATGGCTTCTCTGCCAGGTATGGCGGAACGGACAGTGACGATTAACTCCATCTCTAAAACGTATTCAGTTACCGGGTGGCGGGTTGGCTGGGCCATTGCCCCAGCCGATATTACCCGGCGGATTCGTAAGGTACATGATTTCTTCACGGTGGGAGCACCGACGCCGTTTCAACATGCCGCCGCCGCTGCCATGGAATTCCCTCCCGCCTACTACGAGGACCTAAAAGAGCATTACCGCCAGTCACGGGAGTTTATTCTGCCGGCGTTGCAACAAGCCGGTTTTGTCTGCAAAGCGCCTCAGGGAGCCTATTATATCCTGGTTGACGCCACTGAGGTGATGAAACGGTTGCAGGTTACGGATGATACGGCATTTAGTCGCAAGTTGATTGAAGTAGCCGGCGTAGCCACGGTACCGGGTTCTTCCTTCTATGCGGATAAAGCCAAGGGAAACCACCAGGTTCGTTTCTGTTTTTGCAAAAAATGGGACACCCTGCGTAAAGTAAAAGAATTGTTGACGACCAAATTGTAGTGACAAATTAATTCATTACAGTAT
>DATMYQ010000326.1:0-2239 GCA_035560935.1 Patescibacteria group bacterium
AAGTTATTCATAAAAAAACACCAGGCAAAAAAAATAAGCAGGATCAAAGCTACGCTTCTCCTGCTTGTTGACAAAACAACTATTCCGCTTTCATTACTTCCACACCGTTGTAAAAACCACACTCGGGACAAACACGGTGAGGCATTTTTTTCTCGTGACACTGGGGACAATCTACCAAATTAGGCACCGTCAATTTCCAGTTGGCACGCCGCTTATCCCGGCGAGCCTTCGACATTTTCCGCTTAGGTACTGCCATGTATTATTCCACCTCCTTAAAACAAATCTCATTCGCCAAGCATATTTATTGCTTAACAAATTTTTGTAAAGCCATGAGCCGGGGGTCAATTGCCTGCTGCTGGCAGGAACAGGTTTCCTGGTTCCGGTTCACGCCGCATTCCGGACAAAGCCCGCGACAATCTTCATTACAAACCGGCTGTAAAGGTTCCGATAGCAGCAAACTCTCCCGGACCAACCCCGTAATGTCAATTTCATCGCCTTGATAGTAGTTGGCTTCTGTAATATCCAGGTCCGTCGATTCCTGCACCGGCCGTTCCTGATAACGCTCACTGAAGTCAGCTACGATTTCCCTATCAAACTCTTCAAGACAGCGACTGCAAATATACCGAACAACGGCCCGGACTTGCCCCTGGATTTCTAAAGACTGTCCGTTATTGACAATCTCGACATTGACCTGAACCGGAGCAGCCTCACATCGGCCGGCAGTCGTTTCCGCCAATTCCAACGTGATTGTAGAAGTAGTGAAGGAAAAGGATTGAGCCGATCCGATCATTTTTTTGATCGGCAAAATATTGATTTTCATCATTCCCCACCTCAGCCTTCATTAATTATAGCGACCCGCTCTATGTTTGTCAAGAAATTCGCACAAGTACCGTCAGACCTGCCTCCTGAAAGAGAACCAGCGTCTATTTGCCAATAAAAAAGCAGAAAAGGGCGGGGTTAAACGCCCGCCCTTACGTTCATTTCTTTAACCGCGACTTGCTGTTTATACCAGCGCGGCACAAATGGCCTTGGTATCCCGGGCAATAACCAACTCTTCATTGGTCGGGATAACAAAAATCCGTACCTTAGATCCTTCCGCACTAATTTCTGCCGCTTTACCGCGTACTTTGTTGCGGGCCGGATCAATGCGGGTACCCAGGTATTCCAGACCGTTACAGATTCGGTCCCGGATGGTATAGGAATTTTCACCCAGACCGGCAGTAAACACGATGGCATCTACGCCGCCCATGGCAGCTACATAACTGCCAATAAACTTCCGTACTTTATAGGTGAATACGTCCAGTGCCAAGCCGGCCCGTTCGTTGCCTTCTTTCGCAGCCGACACGATATCTCGGAAATCGCTGGAAACGCCGGATACGCCCAACACACCGGATTTTTTGTTAAGATAATTTTCGATCTGATCCGGACTCATGCCTTCTTTTTTCATCAGGAACGGAATGATCGCCGGATCGATTTCACCGCTGCGGGTACCCATAATCAGTCCTTCCAGCGGCGTAAAGCCCATGCTGGTATCGATGGATTTACCGTTTTTAACGGCCGCCACACTGGAACCGTTGCCCAGATGACAGGTAATGATCCGCAGGTTGCCAATCGGCTGACCCATCATTTCTGCCGCCTGCTGGGAGACAAATTTATGTGAAGTGCCATGGAAACCATAACGGCGAATGCCATATTTCACATATGATTCGTAAGGCAGGCCATAGAGGAATGCATGCTTGGGCATCGTTTGATGGAACGCAGTATCAAATACCGCAACCTGAGGAACTCCCGGCATCAGTTCCGCACAGGCGTTAATCCCCTGAATGTTGGGAGGATTATGCAACGGCGCCATTTCCACGCACTCTTCCAAAGCCTTCATTACTTCCGGGCTGATCAATACCGAATCAGCAAATTTTTCCCCGCCATGCACTACCCGATGACCTACAGCCGAAATCTCTTTCATGCTGCCGATTACACCGTGATTGGGATGGGTAAGCGCTTCCAGTACCATTTTAATGCCGACAACATGATCTTTAATATCGGCAGTCATCGGAACTTTAGCTTTACCAGCCGGCTGATGGGTCAGAATTGAACCGTCCAAACCGATCCGTTCTACCAAACCTTTGGCCAACACCGACTCGTCAGCCATATTGAACAGTTGGTACTTAATCGAGGAACTCCCACAGTTAACAACCAATGCTTTCATTAAAAAATCCTCCTTAATTAATAGATATTCATG
>DATMYQ010000327.1:0-33821 GCA_035560935.1 Patescibacteria group bacterium
TCATAACTTTGTAAATTTGAGGTGGAAGTTTTTTATGGAGAGTGCTTTGGCGAAAGACGGAATCTTGCGGATGGCAGCCCGGCAGCAATGGCGGCATCTGATCGCCGTTGCCACAATGGGAATCGGCAGCGGTATGCTGGCGGTGGCGGGTGCCTATGGTCTGACGCAATTGCTGGCAGGAGTTTTTCTCGGCGGCTTTGATCGAACGGCGGCACTGCCCTGGATGCTGGGCTTACTGGCGATTGCCGCCGCCCGGGCCGGGTTATCCTGGTGGGAAGAAACGGCGGCGCTGGATCTGGCGTTGCGGATTATGGCCAGCCTCCGGCAAAAGTTGCTGGCCCATTTGCTCACACTGGGACCGGTGGCGTTGGCAGCGGAACCGCCAGGACGACTGCTGCAAGTGGCTGGCGAAGGCGTGGATTCGTTAGAGGGATTTTACGCCGGCTATCTGCCGCAATTGTTGCGGGCGGCGACCGTGCCGCCACTGATCCTGGCGGTTGTTCTGCCGTTGGATGGATTGTCGGCGGGGCTGATGCTGGTAACCGCACCGTTGATTCCGTTGTTTATGGTCCTGATCGGCCGCCTGGCGGAAGGCCGCAGCCGGCAGCAATGGCAACTGCTGGCCCGGTTGGGCAGTCACTTTTACGATGTGTTGTCCGGTCTGGTGACGTTGAAACTGTTCGGCCGCAGCCGCGAACAGGCGGCGGTGATTCAGCGTTTGGACGGTCAGTTTCGGGAAGTGACGCTCGGTGTATTGCGGGTGGCGTTTTTGTCGGCGTTGACACTGGAACTGCTGGCCACGTTGAGTACGGCGGTGGTGGCGGTAACGGTGGGTTTGCGGCTGGTGAGCGGGACGCTGGTGTTTGAACAGGCATTTTTTGTGCTGCTGCTGGCGCCGGAATATTATCTCGCCCTGCGGCTGCTGGGCAGCCAGTTTCACGCGGGTCTGGCCGGCCGGGCGGCAGCGACGGACCTTGCCCGTCTGCTGAGCCTGACACAGCTTGGTGGACCTGTTGACAGTGCCATGTCGATAACGGCCGAACCCATAATTTCCGTTGGTGTGGATGAGAACGAAACAAGGAAGGCCGATAACGGCTCTTTAGTGAACCGGCCGGCAACTGTGCTTTTCCGAGAGGTGCACTATCAGTATCCGGGGCAGACGAACGGGTTAAGGGGAGTCAACTTGCAGTTGGCGGCCGGCGAGCGAGTGGCATTGGTGGGAGCCAGTGGCGCGGGGAAGAGCACTCTGATCCATTTGCTTTGTGGCCTGATGGCGCCGGATGCCGGAGAAATAAGGGTGGATGGCCGCCTGCTGACGGCGGCGACAGGGAAAATATGGCGGCAGCGATTGGCGGTGGTGCCGCAGCGACCGCATGTTTTCCGCCGTTCGGTGGCGGCCAATATTGCGCTGGATCGGCCCGGTGTTACCCGGGACATGGTTGAGGCTGCCGCGCGCCAGGCCATGGCGGATGATTTTATCCGTGCATTGCCCGCGGGGTATGACACATTGCTAAGCGGTGACGGTGAAGAATTAAGCGGCGGTCAGCGGCAGCGCCTGGCACTGGCCCGGGCGTTTTTGCAGCAGCCGGCGCTGGTGGTTTTGGATGAAGCATTCCGGGGATTGGATACGGTGACCGAGGCTCAGGTTCAGGCGGCGCTGGACCGGCTGGCGGTCGGCCGGACACTGCTGGTGGTTGCCCATCGTCTCAGTACCGTACGCCAGGCGGATCGGATTTTGGTGCTGGCGGATGGCAGGGTGCTGCAAAACGGCAGTCACCGGGAACTGATGGATCAGGAAGGCCTGTACCGGCGGCTGGTGCAGGCGGACGGCAAAGAGGCCGGATTATGAGGGAACAACAGAAAAATAGAGAGGAACCGGTACAACGGTTCTGGAAAATTTTGCGCCAAGAGTGGCGGGTGGTAGCGGTGGCCACTGTGCTGGGAACGCTGACGGCCGGTGCCGGTACCGGCTTGATGGCGGTCAGCGCTTGGCTGATTGCCACTGCCGCGTTGCAACCGTCAGTGGCTGAATTGGCGGTGGCAATTGTCGGCGTCCGTTTTTTTGGCGTGGTCCGGGCGGTGCTACGTTACCTGGAACGCTACATCAGCCATGACGCGGTTTTTCGATTATTGGGAGCGCTCAGGGTCTGGTTTTATCAGACGCTGGAACCATTGATTCCCGGTAGCCTACCGGGCTTGGAACGGGGAGATCTGGCCGGACGGCTGGTAGCGGACGTGGAAACACTGCAATATTTCTATCTGAGAGTCTTGTTTCCGGGTTTGGCGGCATTGTTGACGGCAGCGATTGCTTTGGCCGCGGCGGCGATATGGGGCGGATTGGGTGTGGCGGTGTCAATGCTGGGGCTTTTTGTAACCGCAGGGTTGCTGGTTCCCTATGGTGTATGGAGCTGGAGCCGGAGAGAAGGGATTGCTTGGGCGCAGACACGCGACTATTTCCGAACGGTGCTGGCGGATACGCTGGAGGGGATCGGTGAACTGGCGCTGGCTGATGCGCAGCCGGCGCAATTACTGCGGTTGTGCCAGGCAGAGGAGGAAATGCAGCAGGCACAGCGGCGATTGCGTCAGGGAACGTTCCGGGGAACCGCCTGCAGCCGTATCGCGTTGGACATAACTGTAATTGGTCTGATATTTTTCTGTATACCGTTGGTGAGGACCGGAGATCTGCCGGGTGTCTGGTTGCCGGTTACAGCGTTAGCAGTGCAATCGTTAACTGAGATCTTGCTGCCGCTGGCGCAGTCGGCGCATTATTTGGCCCAGAGCCGGCTGGCACTGGCTCGTCTCTTTGGAATAGGTTATGCCGGGCCGGAGGGTACAGTGAAGAATTGTCCGCTAACGGCGGGCGTGGCTGCGGTGCCGGTGATAAATTCTGCCGGTCCGGTGCTGCCGGTCATTGCAACCCTTCGACAGCAGGAGTCCGCTTTACCGGCATTACAGGTAATAAATCTGTGCTTTCGTTATCGGCAGACCGGAGCGCTGGTGCTGGAACCGGTGACATTTTCGCTGGCAGCGGGGCAGCGTCTGACCATTGTCGGGCCCAGTGGCGCCGGCAAAAGCACGCTGGCCGGATTGCTGACCGGACTCCTAAAACCTTTGTCCGGGACCATTTATCTGAATGGGGTGGACATGTTGCGGGAGGAGCCGGAGCGGTTGCGTTCTCAATGGGGCGTGCTGCCGCAGGATCCTTATGTATTTGATGCCAGCGTGGAAGACAACATACGGCTGGCCCGGCCGGACGCCGACGAGCGGGAATTGCGGCAAGCACTGACTGCGGCCGGTTTGGATGATTGGTGGCAACAACTGCCGCAAGGGCTCGGCACCCGGATTGGACAAAATGGGTTGGCGGTGAGCGGTGGTGAACGGCAACGCCTGGGATTGGCTCGGGTTTTGTTGAAAAATGCGCCTTTTTTGCTGCTGGATGAACCGGCGGCAGGACTGGACGCTCTGACGCGGCGTCTGGTGGCGGAGAATTGGCGGCAGGCTATGGAAGGGAAGACGGTGGTGACCATTACTCACCGGCTGACGGATTTAGCCGCGACGGATGAAGTTCTGGTATTAGCGCGAGGGCGGTTAACGGGAATGGGACAATGGTCCTGTCTTTTGCGGCGCAATGATATTGTGGGAAGAATGTGGGAAGCGCAACGAGACGCCATTGACAGTCCCTCGGAGATCTGAAAGTGAAAAAAGTATTGTATTTTCCGGCTGGCGTTACATATTTAATTCTTTGGCATTTTGTGATATGGTAGTGGAGAAGGGGTGGTAATACAAATGAGCGGAGCCTTATACACCGTAGAAAAACCTTGCGGCGTTTGCGAAAAAAACGTGACGGTCACCAAAGTTCGCAGCCGGTTGGTGATGGATTCTCAGGACTCAGATTTTTGTTCGCACTTTAAGGACTTTAATCCTTATTACTATACGGTGTGGGTTTGCCCTCATTGTGGTTATGCGGCAACCGAAACGGATTTTGTTCAGGTGACGTCGACGTCGAGGAAAAAGATTGCCGCTTTTTTAGAGGGGCGTGCCGTCAATGTGAATTTTGGCGGGGACCGGAATTCGGATCAGGCGATCGCAACTTATAAATTGGCGTTGTTTTACGCCGAACTGGGAGATTTCGCGGCCAGCAAGCTGGCCGGTTTATATCTGAAACTGGGGTGGCTATATCGGGAAATTGGTCATCAGGAAGAAGAAAAGCAGGCGTTGAATAAAGCCCGGGAGTATTACCAAAAATCAATGGAGAAAGAGCGGGCGCCGTTCGGAGGTTTATCGGATACGGCGGCTTGCTATCTGGTGGGCGAATTGTCCCGGCGGGTGGGCGATATTGAGACGGCACTGCTCTGGCTGGGGAAAGTAGTGGGCAGTCCTCAGGCAAAACTGGAACCGCGGGTTTTAAACCTGGCCAGAGATGCCTGGCATGAAGCCCGTGCTGCCCGGAACCCGGGGGCAGCGGCAACGGCGGAGTAACGGACGCAAACGTTAAGGTGAAGAAGATCAGGAGCTCAGCGGCGGGTGTTGCTGTTTAAGCCAGAGAAGCGCCACAGCTGCTGACGGCCGTTGTGGCGCCGTTTTCCTGCGGAGTCCGCTGTTGTGATAACAGGAAATACGCTGGGAAGATTGTTGCTGTTATCATTTCTACGAAAATTAGGGAGCGATGATGATGAGACGGATACTGCGGGAAAATGTGGTTGCGGGCATGCGGTTGGCAAAACCGTTGTATGGAGCTAACAATCAGATAATTCTCAATCAGGGTGCGGAAATCAAGGAAGGCCACATTGGACGAATTCTCAATGCGGAAGTTTCCTTTCTTTATGTTGAAGATGATGATACCAGCCTGATTGGTGAAGACGATCAGGAAGCGCAAAAAAACCGCCATGAAATTGTAACCGAAGCCCATGGTATTCTGGATGAAATGCAGGTGGGAAAATATGTGGACGTTAGCGACACTCGGCGGCAGGTTATCGAATTACTGGATGAGTGTTGTTTGCGCCGGGACTTACAGCCGCTGTTTGTGGCCATGAGAGATTTTAACGACTATCTGTTTAAACACGCGGTCACTGGATACTTTTTTGCGATGCGGACCGGCATCAGCATGGGGCTGGATGGGTCCCGTCTGAGGGAATTGGGTCTGGGAGCGTTGATCCGGGATGCCGGCATGCTCCAGGTGCCGCCGGATATTGTCAACAAGACCGGCGGTTTGTCGCCGGAGGAAATGGAAGAAGTGAAAAGCCATACGGAAAAAGGGTTTGAAAGCATCCGCCTGAATCCGGACATTAGCCTGGTCTCCGCTAATTGCGCCCTGCAGCATCATGAACGTTATAATGGCAGTGGTTATCCCCGGGGACTGGATAATTCAAAAATTCATGAGTTTGCCCAAATCGTCGGTATTAGTGACGTATATGCGTCGATGACCGTGAATACGGCATATCGTAAGGCGATGCCGGTGTACTATACCACGGCTGTGATCAATAAAGCGTCGGGACAGTATTTTTGTCCGGATTTGCTCAGGAGCTTTACCGCCGGCGTGGTGAAATTTCCGACGGGCAGTGTGGTGCAATTAAGCAACAAATGCACCGGGACGGTGGAAGGGCATGCGGACGAGTTGGGCATCAGTCCGCAGATACGTCTGGTGTTGGACGGCGATGGCCGGCGCATGAACAATATGGTTACGGTCGATTTGGGCAAGGATCCCAACCTGTTTATTGTCGATGTTCAATAGAGACGATGGATGCTGAATGGAACGGCGGACTGTGAGAAAGCAGACCGCCGTTTTCTTACATAATGAGAGCGAATAATGCTCAGCGGCGGGAAAAACGCGCTGCGCGTTTTTCCCTATTTCCCGTGAACAGACCTGCCCGAAAAGAACGGATAAGTTATCGCCGGAGGATGGATTGTGAGGTTGGGCGTAGGTACGGAGGAGGAATAAAGGAATGGCGAGTGAACGGAAAAAACGGTGTTGGGGTAGCTGGCTGGCGATAGTAATGGTTTGGTTATGCTGGCCGGGAACGGCACTGGCGGAGGAGGCCTACTCTGGCTATACATTGCTGGAGGAGCGGCCGGTTGACGAAATTCGGGCGCAGGCCCGCTGGTTCCGTCACGATAAGAGCGGTGCCCAACTGGTGGCGGTGCAAAATGATGACGACAATAAGTTTTTTTCGATCACGTTCCGGACACCACCGGCGGACAGTAGCGGCGTGGCTCATATTCTGGAACACTCGGTGCTTTGTGGTTCCCGGAAATACCCGGTGAAAGCCCCTTTTGCCACGATGAATAAATCGTCCCTGTACACTTTTCTCAATGCGTTTACATCCCCGGATAAAACCACGTATCCGGTGTCCAGCCGCAATGATAAAGATTTCCGACAACTGATGGACGTATATATGGACGCGGTGTTTCACCCGCGCCTGGAACAGCAACCGGAAATTTTTTCGCAGGAAGGTTGGCATTATGAACTGGAGAATGAACAGCAGCCACTAACGTATAAAGGCGTGGTCTACAACGAGATGAAGGGAGCGTATTCATCTCCGGAAGGGTTGTTGGCCCGCAGCATTCCCGCATCACTGTTGCCGGATACCGTCTACCGGCATGTTGCCGGTGGGGATCCCGATCGGATTCCGGAACTGTCCCGGGAAGCGTTTTTGGCCTTTTATCATCGTTACTACCACCCGTCCAACAGTTATATTTTTCTGTATGGCAAGCTGGATTTGGCGGACACCCTGCGGTTTCTGGATAAAGAGTATTTAAATGAATATGATCAAAGAACGGTGGATTCGGCGATCCGTTTGCAGGCACCACTGGCGACGAAGCAGGATCTGCGGCTGGAGTATCCGGTGGGAGCAGCGGACAGCACGGAAAACCGGACATATCTGAGTATGAATTTTGTCATCGGTCAGGCGGAGGACCTGGCGCTGATGTCCGATTTTTCCCGCTTGGAGAACCTGCTGCTGGGATCGCCGGCCGCGCCGTTAAAAAAAGCGATTCTGGATGCCGGGATCGGCAAAGAAGTGTACGGGAGTTTCAGCAGCGGGCGCCGGCAACCGATTTTCAGCATTATCGTGACCAATGCCGAGGAAGATCAAAAAGAAGCGTTAGAGGCTGTGGTTCGGAGCACATTGGTGAAGCTGGCAGCGGGGATTGACAGGGAGAGTATACGCACGGCCTTTGACGCTGCCGAGTTTCGCCGCCGTGAAACCCTGGTTGCCGCCACGAATAAAGGAATGGTATACAGTCAGGTGAGCCTGTCCAGTTGGCTGTATGGCGGCGACCCGCTGACGCCGCTGGGATACCGGAGCCGGGGAAAGGACAAAGCACTGGCGGGTGGCTATTTTGAAGAACTGATCAGAAAATATCTGTTAAACAGCCAATATATGTCTACTGTGATGGCGGTGCCGCGGCCGGGCTTGGAGAGCGAACGGACGTTGGCGTTGCAGAAGCGGCTGAATGGGTATCGCGATAGCTTGTCGGCGGCGGAAGCGGGGCTGCTGATGGAACAGACACGGAAGCTGAAAGAGTGGCAGCAAACGCCGGACTCCCCGGAGAATATAGGCCGGATGCCAGTGCTGGAACGCCGGGATTTAAATCCCCGTGCCGAAAAACTGGCCGTGGAAGAATACCGGCAGGACGATGTCCGTATTTTGCTGCATCCACAGCCAACGCAACACATCACTTACCTGGATCTGTATTTCGACAGCAGTACGGTCTCACGGGAACAGTTGCCATACCTGCATTTATTAGCTCAGCTGCTGGGGCGGGTCAGTACCGGTCAGCACTCTTATCTGCAGCTGGATCAGGCGGTAAAAGCAAATACTGGCGGCATCAGCTGGGAAGTCGATGCTTTCAGTGACCGTGACAATGATGAAACCTTCCAGCCCCAATTTATTCTTCATTTTCAGGTATTAAATGAAAAATTACCGGTAGCGGTGGCCTTGCTGGATGAAATCATTACCGACAGCCGGTTTGATGACCTGGAGCGATTGCGGGAGCTGATCGGGAAAAGCAAAGCACGCTGGCAGTCCTGGCTGTTGAACGACGGTGCCACGGTGGCGGTTTCGCGGGCGCTGTCCTACGGGTCGCCGGTGGGAGCTTACCGGGAGGCGGGAGACCTGACATTTTACCGCTTTTTAGAGGAACTGGAACAGCAGTTTGGGGAACGGGGACCGGAAGTCAGCCGTCAGTTGCAGAATGTTCGTGATGCAGTGTTCCGCCGGGCGGGATTGGTGGCCAGTATTACCACTGAGCGGCAGGACTATCCGGCGGTGCTGAAAAAATTGAGTCCTGTGTGGCGGAATCGAAATACGGAACCGGCTGTCGCCGCAGACTATGCCGTGGCGCTGGTTCCGGGGAATGAAGGATTAGTCACCGCCGGGAAAGTACAGTATGTGGCCCGGATATATAACTTTCGTCGGCTGGGTTATGAATATAGCGGTAAAATGCGGGTATTGCAGACCATTTTATCCACCGATTATCTGTGGAACCGGGTCCGGGTCGGCGGCGGTGCTTACGGAGCGGCTGCCCGTCTGGACCGGACCGGTACGGTACTGCTATGGTCCTGGCGGGATCCCAACTTGGCGGAGACTTTGGCCGCTTATGACGATGTGGCGGAATATTTGCGTTCGTTTGATGCGGATGAACGGGAAATGAACAACTATATTATTGCGACGATTGGCCGCCTGGACGCACCGCTTTCACCTCACCGACGGGGAGAAATGGCGGCTGCGGCCTCCATACGAAGGATAACGGATGCCGATTTGCAAAAAGAACGGGATGAAATTCTGTCCACTACTGCCGTGGATATTCGGCAGTATGCTGCGCTGTTTGATGATTTGCGGCAACAGGATCATTTTTGCGTACTGGGCAGTGAGACGGCTTTGACCAACAATCGGACGCGCTTCCACTCGTTGCTCCGGGTCGTGCGCTGACACTGGTGTACTTTGGGTGCCTGAACGCAAATGATGGATGCTTTTTTGCAGATTGCAAAATGGACTGAAGGAACTTTGGGTTTTGCAACGAAATAAAACAGTAAAGGAATCAATGATTAGAGCCTTGACCGCTGAAGATGCCGACATTGTAACCAGTCTGCCCGGCCGGCAGGCGAAACGCCACGGAACCGCTTGTCAGATGGAATGGAAATGGGGGATGTGTGATGTCCGGTTCTTCCATTACTCAGTTGCGAAAGTTTGTGGCCCCGGAATTTATTTTCGGCGTAGGCGCCCTGGAACTGGTGGGACGCTATGCCCGGCATTATGGCGCCCGAAAAGTCTTGGTGGTCACCGATTCCGGCGTCAGACAGGCCGGCTGGCTGAAGAAAGTGACTGATAGTCTGGTGGAAGCGGAACTGCCCTGGACTGTGTTTGAAACGGTCAGCCCGAACCCGCGGGCCGAAGAAGTCATGGAAGGCGCCCGGGTTTACGCCACGGAACAGTGCAATCTGATTGTGGCACTCGGCGGTGGTAGTCCGCTGGACTGTGCCAAAGGCATTGGCATTGTCAGTTCGAACCACCGTCATATTTGCGAATTTGAAGGCGTGGACCGGGTAGAAACACCGATGCCGCCGTTGATCTGTATTCCGACAACCTCCGGCAGTTCGGCGGATGTGTCTCAGTTTGCTATTATCAGTGATCCGGAGCGGCAGGTGAAAATTGCCATTGTCAGTAAGACGCTGGTTCCGGATCTGGCATTGATTGATCCGATGACGCTCAGTACCATGCCCGATTATCTTTGTGCCTGTACGGGAATGGATGCGCTGACGCATGCTATTGAAGCCTGTGTATCTACGGCACACTCACCGATCACCGATCTGCACGGGCTGGAAGCGATTCGTCTGGTTCGCCGTTATTTACCGGAAACTGTTTGCCGGGAAACACGGTCCGTAGAGGGTATGTGCCATTTGATGCTGGGCAGTATGGAAGCCGGGTTGGCTTTTTCCAACGCTATTTTGGGGGCGGTGCATGCAATGGCGCATAGCTTGGGGGGATTGCTGGACCTGCCTCATGGCGAATGCAATGCCATACTGCTGGGTGCGGTGGTGGAAGCGAATTTCTCTGCCTGTCCGGAACGTTATACCCGGATTGCCGCCGCCATGGGCCTGGAAACAGCGGGCAAGAGTGAAGCGGAAATACAAAACAGTCTGCTGGCGGAAATTCGCTGGTTGAAAGAGACGGTGGGTATCCGGCGGACGCTGGGCGATATCGGATTGCGCCGGGAGGACATTTCCGCGCTGGCCGCCACGGCGCTGAAAGACGCCTGTATGGCCACTAATCCAAGAGAATTCGGGCAGGAAGAAGTGGAGGAAATTTACGGGAAGTGTTTTTAGCGTTGCCGGTGGGATGGAATGATTAGGGGGGCAAATGACATGGTAAAACGGATATTATTTGTCGATGATGAACCCCAAGTTTTAGAATCAATGCGGCAATTGCTCGAACGGACGGAGTATGAGTGTCTGCTTGCGGAGAATAGTGACAACGCCTTGGCATTGTTGGCGGAGAATCCGGTGGGGATGATTATTTGTGATATGAGTATGCCGGGGATGAACGGCCGGCAACTGCTGCGGCGGATTAAAGACCTGTATCCCGGGACGTTGCGGGTGTTGTTGACCGGTTATACCGAGGAACATGAAAATTTAAATGCGCTGCGGGAAGGCACGGCTAATTTGTGCATTTTTAAGCCATGGGACAATGAACAAATGCTGTCGGTAATCCAGCGTTTATTCGATACGTTGGATAAAATGATGTCCCGCAACGTCCTCTCTTCCGTATCCCGGGTCAGCAGCCTGCCCAGCGTGTCTGGTGTATATAGCCGGGTTTGTGCCATTATCAACGAAGAAGGGGATATGGATAAGGTGGTGGCAGCCATTGCGGCAGACCAGTCGATTGCCGCCAAGGTTTTGCAGGTGATCAATTCGTCGTTTTACTCGGTAAAAACCGGGTCGTTAAAACAGGCGGCGGTTTTTCTGGGTTATATCAATATCCGCAGCATTGTGTTGGCCACGAATCTCCTGTCATTTTCTGATAATAGTCCGGTGCAGGATAAGTTGCTATACCGGCTTTGGCAGCACAGCGGCCTGGCCAATCAGATTTTGCAGACGCTTTATGTGGAAGTGTTTCAAAAAAAACCGCCGGAAATTGCGGCCACAGCCGGATTGCTGCATGATATTGGCCGGGTGTTTTTATTGATGAATCAGGGCGAATCCTACCGGGAAATGATTCAGGCCAAACGCTTATGGGGGCGCTCCTCGCTCTGCGATGCCGAACGGGAGGCATATTATGTTTCCCATGATGAAGTTGGCGGTTATCTGTTGAACTGGTGGGGCTTCCCGTATGCATTGGTGGAGGCGGCGGTGTACCATCACCATCCGCTGGATTCCCGGGTAATTCACCGGGAAATTGTGTGCATGACGCATTTGGCGCATGTATATTCCTGGTCGGTTCTTACCGCCGGGGCAAAAGAAGTACAGCAGGAGTTTGATTCCGACGTTTTTTCTTTTTTGGGAGTCAGTAAAGATTTTTGTGACCGGGTAGTGGAGCGGAGCCGCCTGCAGTATTGATTGCAAGAATATGAATGTGGTAGGGGAGGTGGTTGCATGGGGACGGAAACTGAAGAGTGGGAAGCGTCGCCGGCGGAATGCGAACAGGGATTCCTGGAAGGCTGCCTGCCCGACCTGATTGTGCAAATTGGCCGGGATGGCATGGTGTTGCAGATTTTGGCAGGAGAATCTGTGAGCATGAAAACCGGTAAAAGCTTAGAAGAGGGATTACCTCCGGAGCTGGCGACGCAGTTTCGCGGCGCAGTAGACCAGACATTGACGACGGGGCAGGCGCAAACGTTTGAACTTCAGTGTCCCCATGTGAATCCACCGGAATATAAAGAAGCCCGGTTGATGCCCTGTGCGGGCGAGTCGGTTCTGGTGGTAATCCGCAACGTGACCGAAAGCCGGATGCTGCGGCTGCAGGCGGAGCAAAAACAAAAACAGATGGAAGCCGCGCTGGAACGAATACAGCAACGAAGCTTCCTCACTTCTCTGGCCGGCGGGATTGCGCACGAGGTTAATCAGCCGTTGAACGCCATTAAAGTGGCCAGTGACATTATTTTGTTCTGGAGCCGGGCAGATCGGCCGTTACCACCGGAAAAAGTGCTGGAATACGTAGAAACCATTTCGGAACAGGCTACCAGGATTGACAGTATTATTCGCCATATGCGGGATCTGATCAAAAGTCAGAGTGCCTCGGAAAAGGGACATTGCCTATTCCATGAGGCAGTTTGGCGGGCGATGACGCTACTGTCCAAACAGCTGGAAAATCACGGGATAAAAGTAGAAACCGTTTTAGAGGAACAAATGCGGTATGTGCCGTTGACCACGGTGCAGGCGGAACAAATTATCATTAATCTGGTTTCCAACGCGATGGAAGCACTGGATCATTGCGCCCGCCGTCATAAAATGGTGCGATTGTCTCTGACCTGGGACAATGAAATCTTGCTTTTCCGGGTTGCGGATAATGGCCCGGGGATTGATAAGACTTTGCAAGAAGAAATCTTCACACCTTTTTTTTCCACGAAAAAGAAAGATGCTTCTTTGGGACTGGGTCTTTCGTTGGTGCGTTCCATGATTGAAGCGGCCGGCGGCCAGGTTCGGGTCGGCAGCAGCCCCGGAAATGGAGCGGAATTTTTTCTCAGTATACCCGGCAGCGAGGCACCGGCGGCTATCCGGGAAGAGTGAGGCGGGTAAGGGGAGTCGGATATGGATATTTTATTGGTTGAGGATGATGAGAGCAGCTGCAGTCTGATTGCCCAGTTTCTAACCCAACTGGGGCACAGAGTGGTGGCCTGTCACGACGGGGAAACGGCTCTGACGCTGTATGGCGAAGGCGATTTTCCGATGGTGCTGACCGATATTCAGATGCCACGCATGTCGGGGCTGGACTTGCTGCGGGCGATTACAGCCCAAAACCGGAGCGAGCAGACTTGTGTGGTTTTGTTCACCGGCCACGGGGATATGGAATCGGCGGTGGCCGCGTTGCGGGCCGGTGCGTATGACTATCTATTGAAACCAATCAATATCGATGAACTGGCGGCGGTGATCAACCGGGTGATGGAATTCCAGCGGTTGCGCCGGGAAAATCGTATTCTGACGCAGCAGTTTGACGCGGAAGTGGCGGCGGCCACGATGGAAACCAACCGCGAATTATCGCAGATGCGGGAATTGTTAGTCCGGTCCCTGGGGCTGGAGGACGTAGGAATCTTTTCCGCAGCCATGCGGCAAATTGTGGAAGAAATCAAACTGTATCACGCCAACCGGGCCATACCGGTGCTGATTGAAGGGGAGACGGGTACCGGCAAGGAATTGCTAGCCCGGCTGGTTCACTATGGCGATGGGCAGGAGGCGCCGCGGGCGCCGTTCATCGATGTCAACTGTGCCGCTTTTCAGGCCAATTTGTTTGAAAGTGAACTGTTTGGCTATGAATCGGGAACCTTTACCGGCGGTTTGCGTTCCGGGCGGCGGGGGAAATTGGATCTGGCGCAAGGGGGGACGTTGTTTCTTGACGAAGTGGGGGACCTGCCGTTGGATCTGCAGGCGAAACTATTGCGGGTGCTGCAGGAAAAAGAGTACTATCGGGTGGGTGGGCTGAAAAAGATCACGGCGGATGTTCGCTTGGTTTGTGCGACCAATGCTGATTTGGAAACGAAAATCCGGGAAGGCTCTTTCCGTAAGGATCTTTACTATCGTCTGGCCGTAGGGCGCATTGTGATTCCGCCGCTGCGGGAACGGCGGGAAGAAGTGATGCCGTTGGCGCGGATGTTTCTGCAACAGTTTGCCCGGAAAATGAACCGGCAAGTGAAAAGTATCAGCGACGGAGCGGCGCAACTGCTAAACCAGTATTTTTGGCCGGGCAATGTAAGGGAGCTGCGTAATCTGATGGAATGGGTCACCGTCATGTTTCCGGGAACGGATTTGCTGCCGGAACAATTGCAGAAGATTGTTGTTCTTGAACCGGCCCCTGCTGCGACGCCGGCAATGAAGAGAGAAATTGCATCTGCGTCGGTGCCGTCCAAACCGGGACCGCTGGAAGCGACGGCAGGTCCGCTGAGCCACCGTACCGATGCCATCATTTTGGAAACACTGACGCGCAACCGGGGGAATAAAACGGCGACGGCGCGGGAACTGGGAATTTCGGTACGGAATTTATATTATCGATTGGAAAAAATGAAGTAGACATTGCAGATGAAATTGCAGGCACTTTGCAAAACCGTGCAAATTTTGCAGATGATTTTGCAGGATTTTCCGACGATTTAGTCAACTTTAAAAGAATATCTGCTAGTAAAATCCAATAAATATCCAAGAGAAGTTAAACAAATTTCCACGTTGCCGGGAAGGAGGAGACGTGAAAAAAGTCGAATCGTTGCATGAATAGGTAAAATTTGCTCCGAAATGATATAAAACTGCTAAATGGGACAACTCTGGCATAAATGTTGCGTTAAAGTATCGTTGTGACTGCTCAACGGACCGAGTGGCATGAAATAACTACATGGAGGTAGATGATAGCGATGCAGGAAGAATTGTTAACAGCCGGACAAGTTGCTACCATTTTAGGGTTGGACGTGAATACTGTCAGCCAGTATTTGCGGGAGGGTCGGATTCAGGGGGCAAAAACCGGACGAATTTGGCGTGTCCGCCGTAGTGATTTGCAATTGTTTGTCGACCGGAAACGACGGGATCGGGAAGCGTTCCGCAACAGCAGCGTTTTTTGGCGGGAACAGCTTGACCAGATGTATGCATTGTAGAGCGATGCGGGACGGCGGCTCTAATGTCTGGCAGAAGCCGGTCATGGGAGCTTTAGTGAAAAAAACGGAAGGCGGGGAATATATGATGACCGGCTCATTGCAGCAGGAGCACGGTTGCGAAACCGGAGGCGATCATTGGCATGAGTGGGATATGCGACCGCTGCGGTTGATGCTGATTGATGACGACCGGGTTTGTCTGGCATTGCTGGCCCAGGCATGTGAGGCGGCGGGACATTTTTGTGAAACCTTTTCTTCGCCGGTGCGGGCGCTGCAGGCGTATTCCCGGGAATCTCGCGCCTATGATGTGGTGTTGTCGGATCTGATGATGCCGGAAATGAACGGGTTACAGCTATTGCAGGGCGTGAGAGAAATCGCTCCTCAGGCACTGGTGATCATTGTCAGTGGCTGCAGTGATTTTAATACGGTGGTGGATGCGATCAACTACCGGGCCTATTCCTTTTTTCTTAAACCCTTTAATATTGGCGACATTCTCACAACGCTTGACCGGGCGGGCAGAGAACTGGAAAAACAGCGCAAGGTGCAGGATGAGCAGGATCTTTTGCTGAAAGAATACATTAAACTGAAACGGGATTTTGGCGAAGCCCGGATGCGGCTCCGCAAATTTGAAGCCAAAATCCTGGCGCAAAAGGATATAGAAGTGTAGTGCACGGTGTCTGCGGGCGGGAAAATCCTAATGACAACACATCGGAAAGGTTTTTGTTGCTTTGCCGGTAACGAATGTGCTAAGATTTTCAATAGTAGCAGAAGCGATATTCTGCTGAGAAAATATTCTGGCGGACCGGTTTCGAGAGGGAGCAAACATAAGGGATGGTGTTGGATTTGGGCAAAATTCGTCTGTTAATTGTTGATGATTCGCCTCTTAGCCAGCGAATGATCCGGGAAGCGCTGGATCCTGAGTGGGTAGAAGTTTGCGGTACCGCGTTGACCGGCGGTGAAGGAATTGAACTGTACCGCTCCCTGCACCCGGATGTGGTGACTATGGACTTGACTTTGCCGGATATTGATGGATTGGCTTGCAGCCGGGAAATCATTTTGCAGGATGCCGGGGCGAAAATTGTAATGCTTAGTGCCATTAAAGATGAAATTTTGGTGGCACGCGGTACGTCGGTTGGCGTGCGCGCTTTTTTGCAAAAACCGGTAAAAAAAGAACCGCTGATGATGGCGATTATGCGAGTATGCAGTCAGACGGACACGGTTGCTGAATGGCAGTCGCAATATCTGCAGTTTTTTTTGGAGGCGTTTCAGTCCAATTTTAAGGAAATGGCGCATGCCTCCTGTACTATCGAGAGTGGGCTGGAAAGCGGAGCCCATTACACTTCACAGGGCATTGCCATTATTGTGGGGATTACCGGGCATCGTCATGGTCGGGTGATTTTGGCTTGTGATAAAGAGACGGCGACGCGATTTATGCAACGGGTGTTTAAATCGGAAGACATTTCACAAAATGAAGTATTGAACGGACTGGCGGAGTTTGCTAATATTGTGGCCGGTCATGGCGTTTCGCAGATCAACAACGAATATCGCGGCATGGAATTTCGGTTAACGCCGCCCAGCATTTTGTTCGGCACGGCGCTCAGCATTTATAACCCCAATCTGAATTCTGTATTGATCAGGGCGGAATCGGAACTTGGGGTCATTGAGATGAGCGTTGGCTTTGCGGGAGGCGAGTAACAGTGGATGTAAAAATGATCAACCCCTTTGTGGATGCGCTCAGCACAATTATGCCCCAGCTCGGTTTTCAGTCGGTTAAACGGGGCAATATGTCGGTGAAGGACCAATATGTGAACAGTCTCGGCGTGACGATTATTGTCGGTATGACCATGGCTGTAAAAGGAAATATTGCCTATAACATGTCGGAAGAAACGGCGAAGCAGGTGGCTTCCACGATGATGATGGGGATGCCGGTGACACAGATGGATGATATGGCGCAGAGTGCCATATCGGAAATGACCAATATGGTCACCGCCAATGCGGCGACTAATTTCGAAAAAATGGGGCTTACGGTCGATATTTCGCCACCCAGTTTGATTGTGGGACCGGAGTTCAAAGCCAAGGTCAGCAATACTAAATTTTTATCGATTGAATTACTGGTGGATTCGCTGGTGATTGAAATGAATATCGGGCTGGGAACTTGACGACAGCGGCGTAAAACCGGAAGTCGTCAGCAAATCTGGCGATACATCGGATGGGCGGCGGATCCGCAATGGTTTCGATTTTCAGCAGGAATAATGGCTGAAGCGGGGAAACTGTTGCGGATTTTGTTGTAGGAATTTGTTTCCCGATGGCGAATATATCGTCATAATATCATGTGCCGGAACAAAGGATGTGAGTAGGATGCCCCAACGGACAGGGAAACTGGATGTTCGGGAACGGACCCGGTTGATCGTGGATGTAATGATGAAATATGGTTTTCGGTTTTTGATGGAGGATTTGGGGCAGAAACGCTTTTGGGCCGGTGCCGGTCGAGGATTTTTCGATACCATTCAAGAAAAATTGGAAAGCGAAGAATTCCGGGTGACAGTGCAAAAATTACCGGAAATGCTGGAAGAACTGGGTCCCACCTTTATCAAACTGGGTCAGTTTGCCTGTAGCCGGCCCGACTTGGTGTCGCGGCATGTAACCGATGCGCTGGAACGGTTGCAGGAAAATGTGAAACCGGTTGATTATGCTGAGATTGAAGCCCTTGTTGCCCTCCATATTCCTCAATATCAAACCGTGTTTCGCACCATTGATCCCGAGCCGTTGGGCGTGGCCTCCATTGCGCAGACGCACCGGGCCCAATTGCAAAATGGCCGCCAAGTGGTGATGAAAATCCGCAAACCCGGTGTGCTGAATTTGATTGAAGTGGACTTAAAAATCCTGGAGCGAGCGGTGGGGTTTTTGGCCCGGCAACCGGAACTGGTGGCCATTTTGGACATCAAAAAAATGTTTGCGGTGTTTGCTCATTCTTTACGAAAAGAAACGGAATTTACCGTGGAAGCCGGCAATACGGAGATGTTTCGGCAGATTCTGGCGAATTCGGCAATCGCCCGGACACCGGTGATTGAATGGGAACTGACCAACGATCACATCTTGACGATGGAATACATCGACGGCTATACCGTTGACCAACTGCTGCAGAGTGGTGACCTGAAACTGTGTCAAACGATGGCCCGGCGTTTTCTGGAAAGCTTTTTACAACAGGTGGTGCTGCACGGCGTATTTCACGGCGATCCCCACGCGGGCAACATCCGTCTGACGAAAGAGGGCGCGGTGGTCTATCTGGATTTTGGCATTGTCGGGCGCATCGAATCACAGATGTTGGAGCTTTTGGTAGAAAATTTCCTGGCAATTGCCCGCATGGATGTAGAAGCGGCAATGAACATTGCCATGGAAATGGGACAGCCGGTGGGGGCGACCAATTGGCAAAACTATTATGAAGACATGGCTGAATTGATGTTTTTGTTTCAAACGACGCCGCATCGCAAGAATAGTTTTGGACAAATTTTGGCGGGTATCATGAAAATATCCCGGCGTCACGGGTTACGGATGCCGGATCGCTTCCTGTTGCTGGGAAAAGCAGTGGTACTGGCGGAAGGCAACGCGAAAAAACTGGATCCGGAGATTGATTTTCTGGCGGTAGCCCGCCCGATTTTCAGTCAGTTTGCCCGGCAGCACATGTCGTTTTCCGTAGATGAAACCACGTTATTCTGGAATGCCTTACGGGCCAAGAAAAAATTCAATGTACTCTTTAACGACCTGCCGGTATATTTGTCGGGAATTACCCGGGGCGAAAAACGAATTCCACTCGAAATTAGCGGTATTTGTCAGGTAGGGGAAGATTTGGATCGCTCGGTTAACCGGGTAGCTTCCGGTTTGATCATTGCCAGTATGCTGCTGGCTGCCGCCATCTTGCTTCACTCCAGCGGGGAACCGTTTACTTCCTTTGTTCATTATCTGGGGTTGATCCTGCTAGTGTTAGCGCTGTTGCTGTCGCTACAGCTGTTTTTCTCCATCTTCCGACAGACGAAAAAACGATAAAGGACGGCAGGAACTTTGCCGGTAATGGCTAATTAAGTACAGTAAGCAGGCTAAGGGTCCGGGAAGCAAGTATCATTGGGTATGGGGAAAAGGAGGAAGGAAGGTTATGGAAGAACAATTGGTGGTATTCCGTTTGGGAAAAGAGTTTTATGGAATTTCTATCGCGCAGGTCCGAGAGATTATCACCGAACAAAATGCCACTAAGTTGCCCCGGACGCCGGAATTTATGACCGGGATCATCAATATCCGGGGGAAAATCGTCCCGGTGGTGGAATTGGCGGCCCGCCTGGGACTGAATATTGAAAAAGCGGATGATCGCCGGATTATGATCGTGGAGACGGGTGGTCAGGAAATCGGCGTGATTGTGGATGAGGTGGCGGAAGTACTGCACCTGCCTGAGAGCGCCATTGAAGAGCCGCTGGAGATTAGTTCGGATAAACGGGAACATATCCGGGGGATTGGCAAAGAGAATAATCGTTTGTTGATTTTGCTGGAGGTCGGTAAACTATTTTCACCGGAAGAACTGAAAGAGTTTAAAGATGCGGTTTGATAGACGGCGAGTGCGGCGGGATGCACCCGCCGTTTTGTTTTATCCGCCAAGGCCTTATGTGAAGATTCGGGCATGTTAAGTGCCAATTTTGCCGTATAAGGAGAAAAAACTTGACAACGCGAAAAAACAGCAGTACCATAACAAGGTCTGTGTGTTCTAAGTGAAATTTTCGTGCGTGTTTATCGTATAATAAGCCGGTCACAGAAGGAAGGAGGAAACAATGCCAGGATTTCCCCAATTAGTGAATGACTATACCCGTTTATTCAAGTCAAATGGCGATCAGGCGGCGACGGTCCCCGCTTCCCGTGCCGGCGATGGCCGGGAATATGAAGCCGATACCAGTCATGGCCATAATTCCAAGACCAGAGAAGACCAGTAATACAATAAATGTATGAATTTGCAAAGATGCTTTCCCAGGCTGTATTACCAGCGTATGGGAGGCATCTTTTTAATTGCCGGGCACAGGATCAGTGTTCCCAAAATGCAAATATGGCGGCAGAGGCGTTTACTACGGCCAGACTTACCAAAATCACAAGATGATTGCAGGAATGAAGAGCAAAATGGCGAATTTTCCAGATATTCAGAACGTTTGGAGAGCGGACCGCAATCGAAATGGTTAGCGGTACGGGAAAGGGGTTGTATATGGAAGATCGGGAATGGGAACAACGCTACCTCGATCTGATGCAAAATTTATTAAACGGCTATGTTTTATATGAAGTGGAAATGAACGAGGATGGCGAACCGGCAGATTTTATTGTGTTAGAAGTGAATCATGCCTTTGAAGAAATTACCGGGTTGAAACGGACCGGGGTCGTAGGGCGGCGGATGACAGAAATATACCAGGATATTTTTAACGGCGAATTCGATTTTATCAGCGTCCTGGGACAAGTGGCGATTACCGGCGACAGCATCCGGGTGGACCAGTATCTGCATTTTTTGCAGCAATGCTATACGATGGCGGCTTATCGGCCCCGGGCCGGGCAGTTGGCGATGGTATTTGCCGATGTGACGCAAACCCGGCGATTGGCCCGGAAATGTGCGGAGCAGAGGCACTTTATACAAGAAGTGCTGGAGGCGTTGCCGAATCCGCTGGTGTATAAAGACAGCGCCGGTTTTATCGAAGACTGCAACAATGCCTTTGCCCGGGTTGTCGGGTTGCCAAAACAGGAAATTATTGGCCGCAGTCATGCGGAAATTTTACCCAAGCCCATCTATAACCGCATGATGACCATGCAGGCCGTAATGCACCACAATTCCGGCGTGCAGGTGTATGAGTATCAATTGCCTTACGCTGACGGCAGTGTCCGGGATATCTTTTTTCATGAAGCGGCGATCCAAAGAGAAAATGGCGCTCCTGACGGCACCGTGGGTGTTATGGTGGACATTACGCAACGGAAACGGATGGAAGAGCAGGTTGCCTATCAGGTGTATCACGACCTTTTGACGGGGCTGGCAAACCAGCGCTTATTTGAAGAGCGGGCGCGGATGGCGCTGGCGCAGGCGAAACGCAGCCGGAGTCTGGTCGGTGTTGGCGCGCTGGATTTGGACGGCCTGAAACGGATTAATGACAGCCAGGGTCGTGATACCGGTGATCTGGTGCTGCAAGAAGCGGCGCAGCGACTGAAACGCTGTTTGCGGGATGGAGATACCGTAGCACGCGTGGGCGGCGATGATTTTTTGCTGCTATTGCCAGGGCTGGATGAATGCACTTCCTGTGAGCGGATCACCGGCCGGATTCTCACCACGCTGCAAAAACCGTTTTTAATAGAGGGACGGGAATTGTATCTGACGGCCAACATCGGCGTCAGTGTGTATCCACAGGATGCGGATGACGCCCCGGGGTTGATTAAAAGAGCCAATTTTGCCATGGCGCAGGCGAAACAGCTGGGGCCGGGGACGGTGTGCCATACGAAAGCATAGGGACAGGAGGAGCGGCAATGGGGGTATTTGATGAAATACTGACGGCGATCCGGAAAAAACAGACCCAAGATGTGTTGACGCTGATTGCAGCGCCGGCGGCGGAAAGCTGGCGGGGGAATATCGTCAGCGGGGAGCAGGCGGAGTGGATCCAGGGGCGTGGGCTGGAAGGATTGCCGGAAGCTTTGCGTCCGGCGTTGCGGCAGGAATTGGGAAAAACCGTATGGCAACGCCCCACACTACTGACACTGTCCGTAGGCGGTGATGTATATCAAGTGTTCTGGGACCGGGCGGTGGGGCGGCCTCGGGCCATCGTGCTGGGAGGCGGTCATATCAGCCAGCCGTTGGTGGAAATGTTGGCCATGCTGGAATTTGCGCCGACGGTGGTAGATGATCGGCCGGAATTTGCCAACCCGTGCAAGTTTCCCCGGGCGGCCCACATTGTTTGTCAGCCGTTTCAGAAAGCGTTGCTGCAGTTGGATATCGACGTTGATTCCGTGGTGGTGATTGTCACCCGTGGTCACCGCTATGATTTGGAATGTTTACGGGCGATGCTGGGCAAAGAGGTGCGTTATCTGGGGATGATTGGCAGCCGGCGACGCGTGCGGGGGATCATGGCGATGCTGAAAGCAGAAGGTGTGGCCGCGGAACTGCTGGACGGTATTCATACTCCGATTGGATTGGATATCGGCGCGGAAACACCGGCGGAAATTGCTGTCAGTATTGTTGCGGAAATTATCAGTACGGTTCGCAACGCCAGCGGCCAGGCGCTGTACCGGCAACAGGAGGAGCAGCATGGATGAACAATTGTTGGAACAACTTTGCCGGTTAACGAAACAGGGAGAACGGGTGGCGCTGGTCACGGTGATCGACTCACGCGGCTCCACTCCCCGCAAAGCCGGGGCTAAAATGCTGGTGACCGGGGATGGCGCTATTTTTGGCACCATTGGCGGCGGCTGCAGCGAAGCGGAAGTCCGGCAGCAGGCGTTAATGGTGTTGGATAACGGGCAGCCTTGTCGCTATACGGTGACCTTGCTCAACGACGTGGCTGCGGAGGAAGGTATGGTGTGTGGCGGGGTCATGGATGTTTTTATTCAACTGGTAAGCTGATATTCCAAAGACGCTTGACAGCAGAACCAGGGCGCGGTATCATTACATATATTAGTAAACTGATAAGAAAGGTGAACGCTATGAAGCTGTCCACGCGGGGACGATACGGCGTTGCCGTAGTCTATGATCTGGCACTGCATTATGGCCAGGGACACGTTTCGCTGAAAAGCATCGGCGAGCGGCAAGGTATTTCCGACGGGTATTTGCACCAATTAATTGGTGCGTTGCGGCAGGCGGGATTTGTCAAAAGTGTACGAGGGTCTCAGGGAGGCTATACCTTGACCCAGGATCCAACCTGCATTAGCGTGGGTGATGTGGTTCGGGTGATGGAGGGACCGATTGCCCCGGTGGAATGTTTGCTGGCGGCGGCGGATGAACACAACAGTTACTGTGATCGGGCCGGGTTTTGTCCCCGGCGCGGCGTCTGGGCCAAACTGCAGGTTGCGATGAACGAGACGCTGGATAAAATTACGTTCCAGGATATGTGCAAGTCGGCGCCGCCGACAGAAAGGCAGTGAAGGGCATGAGCGACGGACGCGAGAAACTTTTGACCGTGATTGCACAGGCGGAAGCGGGGCAGGTGCTGACGAAGGCGGAAATTGTGGCGTTGTTGCGCAGCAACGAGGCCGATGAAGAACTGTTTGCCGCCGCGGACCGGGTACGCAGCCGGCATGTGGGCGATGAAGTTCATTTGCGCGGACTGATTGAATTCTCCAACATCTGCAAGCAAAACTGTTTGTATTGCGGATTGCGCCGCGACAACCGCAACGTGAAACGCTACCGGCTGTCGGCGGAAACGGCCATTGAATTTGCCGCCAAAGCCCGGGAATACGGGTACCGTACCGTGGTGCTGCAATCAGGCGAGGACGAGAGCTTTGACGTGGCAACCATGACCCATATCGTCCGGGAAATCAAAAAGATGGATGTGGCTATTACCCTCAGTGTGGGCGAAAAACCCTATGAGGTCTATAAAGCGTATCGTGAGGCCGGTGCGGACCGCTATTTGCTGCGGATCGAGACCACCGACAAGGCGCTGTATGAACAACTGGACCCCGGCATGAGCTGGGATAACCGGGTACGCTGCCTGCGGGATCTGAAGGAATTGGGATTTGAACTGGGTACCGGCTGTCTGGTGGGTATTCCCGGCCAGACGCTGGAATCGCTGGCGGATGATATTTTATTCTTCCGGGAAATCGGGGCGGATATGATTGGCGTCGGGCCGTTTATCCCCAATGAAGATACCCCGTTAGGAAAAGCACCCGCCGGGACGTTTGAACTGAGCACCAAGGTGATGGCGCTTACCCGGCTGGTGCTGCCGGATATTAACATTCCGGCCACTACCGCGATGGAGTCGTTGCATGAACAGGGACGGATTATCGCGTTGCAACGGGGCGCCAACGTGGTGATGCCGAATGTGACCGAAGGCGAATACCGGGAATTGTACGCGCTGTATCCCGGAAAGATTTGTGTCAATGATACGCCGGCCCATTGCCGTTCCTGTATTTCCGGCAAAATTCAGTCGATCGGCCGGAAGGTGGGAGAAGGGTATGGTTACCGGAGAAAACATCAGGCGACTGAGCGCGGCTGAACCGCGCCGGGGCTCCGGGAGAAAGGAAGTGGCGAAATGGCCAGGATGACGGAAAGTAAAGTGATCGCAGCAACGGTCAATGGCAAAAACGCCAACGACCCGGGGCTGAAGGAAGCACTGGATTTGATCGTCCAGTCGGTCGACGACATCTTTTTTGGCTCGGTATCACTGGTAGTGCAGGACTCAAAAATTATTCAGATTGAAAAACTGGAAAAAATCCGGCTTTGCGAAGCAGGAGGGCGGACCTCGCTTCCCCGTAAGACGGAATGCGGCGACGCCGCCGGGTTTCGGACGCGGGTCGCCGCGGCAGTAGACGGATTGCAGTATGGGAAAATACTGATTCAAATCCAATCCCGCCAAGTGGTTCAAATTGAACGTACGGAAAAATACCGGGTAAATAAGCTGGCGGGCTTGTATGGCGATGGTATTTAATCCGAAAAAAGGCAGAATGTTGTTGATGACAAAATGCTGGCGGCGGAAGCAGTGGGAAATGACTGGAATTTCTGCGAAATTTCGGTCATTTGTTTTTTTTCGGGCAAAGTGAGCGGAGTAAACGACACCGGTTAACGGGCGAATTCGCAATAAGCAAGTAAGTGATTATATTCACAAATGTAAAATGTTGACATTGATAACATACTTTTATATGATGAGTCTGAAATATATAATTTTTCCTTCAATTTAAACTGCAGCATACGAGATATCAGATCGTGATGGGGTGACGCAAGTGCAAATCAAATTGATTGGCTGTCTTGCAACGAGGAATGAAATCTTTGCGGCAGGACGTTTCCCTAATGTTGAGTATGATTTTTTGGATTTTTCCTGGCATGCCGTTCCGGATAAACTGCATACGGAGTTACAGCGAAGAATTGATGACAGTCAACACTATGATTTGATCATTCTGACTTATGGGCGCTGTTCCCATGCGGTGGCCGGGTTGGTATCCAGCGAAGTTCCTATGTTAGTGCCGGCGGTGCATGACTGCATTAGTCTTTTATTGGGATCGGACCAGCGGCGGCAGGATCTTTGCTCAGAGAATGCTGCCGCATATTACTTCAGCCAAGGTTGGCTGGAATATGGCCGCGACCCGCATGTGGAATATTTAGAATATTTAAATAAATACGGCAAAGCCAATGCAGATTATTTGATTCAAACATTGTATGGAAAATACCAGGAAGCGGTGCTGATCCGGACCTGCAACGAGGACAAAATGAAAACCTGCCGGCAACGGGTCAGCGCCATCGCGAACTTTTTCGACTGGTCCGTTCGCGAAGTCGAGGGAGATCTGGCGCTGTTAACGGCTATTGCCAGCGGCCGGCAAACCCCGGGGGCGATATTCATTGCGCCCGGTGACCCTATCCAACTGCAGGAGGAGAGTTATGAATATTAAAGTGAACCTTAAATCCATCACGGCGATAGACGGCGAGAGCCTGATGGAAACACTGGTCAGACAGCACCAGATGACGGATAATATCTGCAATGGCCGCGGAACCTGTGGAAAGTGCAAGGTGCGTATCCCTCACCGGGCACCGGAACCTTTGGATATTGAATATCAAAAATTAAGCGGTGGCGAATTGGCTGCCGGGGTGAGACTGGCCTGTCAGCTGAAGTCGTCGGAAGGCATGGAGGTTATCTGCGGATCTGCCGGCAGTGTTGACCGGAAGGAAGGACTTTTGTTTGCGGTAGAAAAAATAAGCGGACAACATTCCGGGTTTGAGCAGCGGAATCTCAATCTGGAACCGCCGTCGCTGCAGGACGAACGGGGTGACTGGGATCGGCTGCTGGCTGGATTGCAGGAACAGCAACCCGTTTCCCCGGCGCTGCGCATTAACTTGCGCTTGCTGCAAAATCTGGCGCCGGTCATCCGGCAAAATGACTTTGCCGTGAGCGTTGTTTTACATAATAACGAAATAGTGGGGTTGCGGGCGGGAAAGGAACCGATACCGGTTTTGGGCACCGCGATTGATATTGGCACGACCAATATCGCCGTTGCCTTGTTTGATATGGAAAAAAGTTGCCAGGCCGGTTTGGCTGCGGCTGAAAATGGGCAGACCCGTTTTGGGGCGGATGTGATTTCCCGTATTGAATTTGCCAACGCCGGTGCCGGCAACCGAACCTTGCTCCGCCAGGCGGTGACCGATACGGTTAATGGTTTACTGACAAAAGTGTGTGCAGCGGCTGGAGTTGAAAGCACCGATGTGTATAAAGCCGTTATCGTCGGCAATACGACGATGCACCATTTGTTCCTGGGGATGGATGTTTCTTTTTTGGCGCTTTCTCCCTTTGTTTCCGTCTGTAATGCTGCGCTGGAATTATCGGGCGGCGAAACCGGGCTGAACATCAACCCTTGTGCGAAGGTACAGATGTTTCCCAATGTGGCCGGTTTTGTCGGCGGCGATACGCTGGGTGCCATTTTTGGTGCCAAAGAACTGTTGGCGACAGGGTGTCATCTTTTGCTGGATATCGGCACCAATTGTGAACTGTACCTTCAGGACGGGCCCCGGCGGTGGGCCTGTTCCACGGCCGCCGGCCCGGCGTTTGAAGGATCGGGCATTACCTATGGCATGCGGGCCCAACCGGGGGCCATCGAACGGGTGAGAATGGATGAGCAGCGTCTGGAAATTGCCGTTATTGGCGGCGGCGAGGCGACGGGAATCTGCGGTTCGGGTTTGATCGAGGCGATTCAGCAAATGCGCCAGACTGGCATCATCAGTCAGCAGGGGACGATCACCGATCCGTCGGATCCGGAAGCGGCGGAATTGCCGGTCGCGCTGAAAAAACGGATCCGTGAGGGTGAGAAGGGGCGTGAATTTGTTTTGTCATATAGTTCGACCGGCGAAGATATTGCGTTGACCCAGCGCGACATCAGCCAGCTGCAGTTGGCGAAAGGCGCGGTCTGCGCCGGTATCCGAACCTTGCTGGATATTGCCGGATTAACGATGGAAGATTTGGACAGTGTCATTTTGGCCGGAACCTTTGCGGCGCATCTGAACCTGGCCAGTACTTTGGATATCGGACTGATTCCGCACACCCGCCTGCGCAAGCTAAAAACCGCCGGTAACGCGGCTCACGCCGGCGCGGTGAAAGCGCTGCTGGATCAGAGCGCTTATGCCGATTTGCGGCAATGGGCTGACAGCATTACCCATGTGGAATTGGGCGGCAGCGCCGCGTTCAGTATGTATTTTATGGATAGCATGTACATTGAACCTTGCAAAATATAGTAGTAATAAAGGCTACGGGAGGATAGGGTGAAGCAGAAGGTATGAGACATGGAAGCCTGATAAATATTCAATATCTGCAGGATCTATTGGATAATTTTTCGAAAGCAACGGGTTTGCATGTGGAAATGGTCAATAATGACGGCGAGACGATCGCGTTGCTGGATACCGCCGAGCGTTGTGAATTTTGCCGTTACATCCGTAGCTTACCCAACGGTCTGAAGAAATGTCAGTCTTCTTATATCCAGGCCAGTCAGGAAGCCACCAAGTGGGAAGAACCTTATTTTTTCCGGTGCCGGGCCGGGTTGGTCATCTGGGTGGTGCCGATTGCAGTGGGGGGCGTTTCCCTGGGAAGCATTATCTGCAGTCAAATTTTACTATGGAAACCGGATCGCTTCTTTTTTCAGGAATTGCGTAAGTCAAACCCGGAAGTGGAGGATTTTAGCGAGCTTGAAAAAAAGGTAAGTCAGCTGGAAATCGTGACACCGGAACGGTTTCAGGCCGCGGCAGACGTTCTGTTTATGATTATCAATCAACTCATAAAACATGACTATTATGTGCTGGAAAAAATAGGCGAAAATAAAATGCAGCAGAACATTTATAATGAGCTGGAGAATCGCACCAAACGCAAGAAAGGCTCTGACGAAAACAGCAGTGACTATGGAAGTTACCTTAAACAGGAACGCAGTCTTCTCCGGTATATCCGGTTGGGGGATAAGCCCCAGGCGGAAAAAAAGCTGCAAACTTTGTTGCCCAGTCTGTTTATTAAAGCAACCGGTGAGCAGAGTACGATTCGTATGCGGGTTACCGAACTGGGCAGCCTTATTTCCCGGGCGGCGGTGGAGGGGGGGGCGGAAGCCAACAGCGTCATGGATACCCTGCGACAGTTTCATGACAGAATTGCCGAATGCCACCGTATGGAAGAGTTTTTTTTCCGCCTGAAGGAACTGGTGGCGGTCATTTTAGTGCAAAGCCAGTCACTGGAGGACAAAAAACATTGTGGTCTGGTAAACGACGCGAAAAACTACATCTTAGTTAATTACTCGCAAAACATTAAAATTGAAGATGTGGCGGTGCATCTGTTCATCAGTCCGTCTCACTTATCCCGCTTGTTCCGGCAGGAACAGGGCTGTACGGTCAATGATTATATTACCCGGGTTCGTGTGGAACAGGCGGTGGAATTTCTCAAGCGGCCGGGATTTAGCGTGGCCCAGACTTCGCAGGCCGTCGGCTTTCAGAGCCAAAGTTATTTTGCGAAAGTGTTCAGTAAATATATTGGCGTGACACCGTTGGTTTATCGTAACAGTTTGTCGTAACGGGAGGGACGTGGCGAAATGGTCTATGCGGAAATCGTTGCCGGTGTCAAAGCGGGTGAGGCGGAAGCGGTGGTTGAACTTTGCCGCAAAGCGTTGTCGCAGGGATATCCTGCCTTGGCAGTTCTGGAAAAAGGGTTGATTATCGGCATGGATGAAGTGGCCAACAAATATTCCCATCGGCGGGTCATCGTACCGGAGGTGTTGATGTCCGCGCGCGCCGTACAAGCCGGGTTGGTCGTCGTTGAACCGCAGCTAAAAAATTTGGCCCGGCGGCGTACCGGCACAGTGGTGATCGGCACGGTGGCAGGGGATTTGCATGATATTGGGAAAAATCTGGTAAAAATTATGGTGAAAAGCACCGGCGTGCGAATTCATGACCTGGGTATCGATGTGACGCCCCAGAAGTTTATTCAGGCGGTGGAGAAAACAAACGCGGAAATATTGATGATGGCGTCATTGCTGACCACCACCATGCCGGTCATGCGGCGGGTCATTGTCGCTTTGGAAGAGGCCGGATTGCGCAACGGCTTATTAATTGCGGTGGGTGGCGCACCGGTGGATGAACGGTTTGCCCGTGAAATCGGCGCGGACTGCTATTTTGAGTGTGCGACGGATGCCAAACAGTTTCTGGAAAGCAATCTCAATAAAATTATTCTGCGCCGAAAACAGGCATAGTTGAAAAGTAACAAAAATAATGAAAATGGAATATCGCACGATCGAAGCAAGCCGGCGAACCGCTTATTTTAATAAACAGCGGTTCGCTTATGTTTTTCTATTCACAAATATGGTAATGCGTGGAATGTAGCAAAAATAGCAGAATTGTACTGAATTTTCAAAATTAACTCAATGCTATAATGAGAGCGTCAAAGGAATTCATAGTAAAATACATAGTTTGCAGGGGGGTGGCAGTGCGAAGCCAAACGGGTCATTTCATTGATTTTGCGGTCGCATCTGTGGGAAGAGAAACAGCACTTATCAAGAAAATTAATGAAAATGAGCAAAGAATTAACAAAAACAAAGGGAAATGAAAAGGGGGAAGGGAAGAATGGATTTAGGACAACTTTCGTTGGCAGTTCAAAAAGGCAAAGGCGGCATCGTAAAAGAAATGGTCAGCACGGCGCTGGCGGAGAAGATGGCACCGGCAACCATTTTGAATGAAGGTTTGGTAGCTGCGATGACAGTTATTGGCGAAAAATTTAAAAACAACGAAATCTACGTACCGGAAATGCTGATGTCGGCAAAAGCGATGAATGCCGGCATGGAAGTACTGGAACCCATTTTGACATCTACCGGCGTAAAACCCATTGGCAAAGCAGTGATTGGCACCATCAAGGGAGACTTGCATGATATTGGGAAAAATCTGGCCCGGATGATGCTCAAAGGTGCGGGGATCGAAATGTATGATCTGGGTATCGACGTTCCGGCGGAAGCTTTTTTGCAGAAAGCCAAAGAAGTCGGCGCCAACATGGTGTGCCTTTCCGCTATGCTGACCACGACCATGCCGTATATGAAGAGCGTGGTCGAGATTTTCGAAAAGGATGGCTATCGGGATAAAGTAACCTTTTTGATCGGCGGTGTCCCTGTGAGCGAAAGCTATTGCAAGGCCATCAAAGCCGACTATTACGCGGAAGATGCTGTAGTCGCGGCGGATATTGCCAAGAAAATTTTGGCGTAATAAAGAGGAGGTGTGCACAAGTGGCAAAAACTTTTGATAAACTTGCCTATAGTTCCTTGAACGATTTTGTGTATGGGAGTGCGCCCAATCCGGTTACTTGTAAGAACGGTCTGGTTATTGGCGGCGGGCTGGTGTATCCGGAACTGAACATCACTTTGCCGGCGATTGAAGTCACCGCGGCCAATATGCCGGAAATTAAGGAATTATATAAGGAAATGATCGATGGTGCGCTGAAGCGGGCGGTGGACCTGTACGCTCCCGGCCTGGTGGTGGAATTTGAAATGTTGCCGGAAATGACGCTGGTGCCGGAATGGGGCATCGCCATCAGTAAAATTTTGCGGGATGCCATGTATGAATGTGAAGCGAAACATGGCTTGAAAAGCGCGTTGCGGGCCACACCCGGTGATGTGCGGGAGTTCAAACGCCCGCCGCTGATGCGCCAGGGTGAGATTTTGCAAAATCTGATTAAGACTATTGAAGGCTCGGCGAAAGTCGGTGCGGATTTTATCGCGATTGAATCCACCGGCGGTAAAGAAATTTGTGATGACGCGCTGGTAAATGCCGATATGACCAAAGTTATTTTCGCCCTGGGCGTTATGGGCTGCCGTGACATGAAGTTTCTCTGGGAAAAAATGTGTGACACTTCCAGAGCCAATGGCGCCATACCGTCGGGCGATACCGCCTGTGGCTTTGCGAACACCGCGTTTGCACTGGCCCACAAAAACTTCATTCCCCAGTCTTTTGCGGCTGTGGTGCGGGTAGCCAGCGTGGCCAGAGGCCTTGCCGCCCTGGAAGCTGGCGCCGTTGGCCCGGACAAAGACTGCGGTTATGAAGGTCCCTACCTGAAAGCCATTGCCGGTATCCCCATTGCGATGGAAGGCAAGACGGCGGCCTGTGCTCACCTGAGTTCCATGGGCAACGTAGCGGCTTGCGTGGCTGACCTCTGGAGCAATGAATCAGTACAGCCGGTCCGCCTCCTGTCGGATATTGCGACAACCGTATGCATGGAACAACTGATTTATGATTGCCGGCTGATGAATTTGGCCAAAGAACGGGGCCACGGGATATTGATGCGGGATTTGTTGGCCGACTCCGATTCCAAGTATGATCCTCAGGCGTACGTGATCAGTCCCAAGGTTGTGTTTGAAATCAGCCAGGAATTGATCAAATTCAAAACGCCCTTCCTGCGGACCAAAGGTGGCGCCCAGTTGGCGGTTGCCGCGATCCGCAAAGGCGTGGAAAAGGGCGAAGTCAATATCGCCGAACGGGAAAAAGCCTGGCTGGATACCATGGACGAGCAAATCGCAGCGATTCCTGACGATGAAGAAAAATTCTGGCATCAGATCAAAGGCGATCTTGATCTGGAAAAATTCATCCCCTCCGAGTATGGTCTTGGTTGAGCGGGCTAAGCACCGGTTGACAGCAGAAAGACTTTGCATGGACGGAGGGAGGCGAAGCGTATGATCGTGGTGGGAGAACTGATCAATTCCAGCCGCAAAGCGATTGCGGCGGCCATTGAAGCCCAGGATGTGGGACAGATTCAGCAGGTTGCCAAGGACGAATTTGCGTCCGGCGCTCATTATATTGATGTCAACGCCGGAAGTTTTCTGGGGAAAGAGGCCGAATACATCACCTGGCTGGTTAAAAATGTGCAGGCTGTGGTCGATGCGCCCTGCTGCATTGACAGCCCGGATCCGAAATGTGTGGAGGCGGCGCTCAAGGTACACAAAGGGGTGGCCATGGTTAATTCCATCTCTTTGGAAAAAGAACGCTATGAGCAACTGCTGCCGCTCATTGCCGGAACCGATCTGAAAATAGTGGCCTTATGTATGAGCGATGACGGCATGCCGGAAACCGCCGAGGCCCGGTTGAAAATTGCCGACCGCTTAATTAACAATTTGGTCAAGAACAAAGTGGCTCTGGATAACATCTACGTGGATGCACTGGTGCAGCCGGTGGGAACCAACGATTTATTCGGCATTGAATTTCTCAACGCGGTGGAATCTATTATGGGCAACTACCCAGGGGTTCATACGATTTGTGGCTTATCCAATATTTCTTTTGGCCTGCCCAACCGTAAATTTATGAATCAAATGTTTGCGGTAATGGCGATTGCCAAGGGATTGGATGCTTTGATCATTAATCCTCTGGACAAGGCAATGATGGCAAGCATAGTGACTGCACAAACATTGGCGGGCCGGGATGAATTTTGCTGTGAATATTTGGCGGCTTACCGAAACGATGCCTTTGTATGGTAGTAATTCCCGTGGCAAGGGGCTGTCTCCGTTCGGAGACGGCTCCTTTACCTTCCCGGTTTTATGGCTGCCAGTAGTGGGGAATTTGCAGACGGAGGCGAGGACGATGCGAATCTTATTGTTCGGCGGTTTTCTGGGTTCCGGTAAGACAACGACGATTTTGCAGGTTGCCAAGTATTTAACCGGTGTATGTAAAGAAACAGTAGCTATTATTGAAAATGAAATCGGCGCCGCCGGGATGGATGACAAAATTTTATCGGCCAGCGGGTTGCGGGTCCGAAATTTATTTGGCGGGTGCGTGTGCTGTCAGATTACCAGTGAGTTGATACAGGCGATCACTGAAATTCATGAAACTGTGGAGCCGGATTGGCTGATTATCGAGATGACCGGCCTGGCGTTTCCTTCGAAGACGGCCGGGGAAATTGAGAAATACAGTAAAGTACATTCGGCGTTTAAAACGGTAACTTTGGTTGACCGCGGCCGCTGGAAGGAAGTCCGGTCGATGCTGGAAGTTCTTGTTGTGGGGCAGGTGACGGGAAGTGATCTGGTACTGATTAATAAGGCGGACCTGCATGGCGAAGATTTGCTGAACATTATGCAAGATTTAACAAAGATTGACGCAAAAATCAAGGTTATGGTCACCAGCGCGGTGCAGGAAATGCCACCGGCTCTGCTGCAGGAGGTTGTTTGCTGTGGAGAATAAAGCAACAGTTTTTAGTGAGATTTACCATATTGGCCGCAAAAATGATTTGAAAAATTCGGAGTGTGAAGACCGGTTGCGGGATTTTATCGGGTCGGTTGGCAAGGCATTAAGCCAGAATAATACGATTTTAGGACATATCAAGGTGCTGGCTCGTATCCCAGAACCGGCGGCAGACGCTCCGTTCATGGCGTTATCGGTTACGAAGCCGGATCACGTCGATGTAACTCCCGCTGCTTTTGGGCTGGATGCCAAACAGGGATTGGAATTGTATGTGAATGTGATTGTTTTTGGTTATACGGCGCAGGAAGTGGAGGCGGTCGTATCGGCAGCTTTGATGAGAACCCGGTTGTTGCGCCAATAATGTACTTGAAGATCCTGTGCATCGTTGCCAATGCTTATTAAAATCGTATTTTCCATTGCTTTTTGTCAGGGGTTTGGAATTTCTGCAGAAATTCCGAATCCCTGCTTTTTGTATATTATGCCGCTGAAATTTCTAAAATCGGTCGATTAAGGCGGGATCTGCACAGGGGTGGCGGGATCGGAATTCTTCGGATAACGGTTTTATTGCCGCAAAAACAGGAACTCGCGCCGGGGTCGTAGTTGGTTTTGTGAAATATGGGAAAAATAAGTAAAGTTTTCGGCGGAATTGCCGATACATATAAAG
>DATMYQ010000328.1:0-18197 GCA_035560935.1 Patescibacteria group bacterium
CCCCGCGCCCGTTGCGGCAAAAGAATTCCCAGAAGCGGCCACTTCCCAGCGCCGTTTAGCAGCATACCTTTCATGCAAAACCACAAACTGGCGCACCAAACTTTTCAGCTCGGCTTCCGCCGTCAAATCTGCCTGCCTGTACAGAAAGCCAGCCACACCCAGCGCCATGACCGGCACGCCCCGCAAAGCGAAGTCCGCTTTGGTTCCCGTCATCCAGACCACCACGGTCGGAAATTGCTGCCGGATAACGCGCAGTGTCTTTAACTCCGGCGTTTCATCCAACAAAATATTCAATAAAACCAGATCATACGGTTTCTGACGCAGACGGTCCAACGCGTGTTCTCCCGTGGAAGCCGCATGTTCTACCGCTGCCAGGCCAGAAATATTTACGGCATCGGTCAATGCCTTTCTATTCAGTACGCCATTGTCAACAATGAGTACTTTTGTCTTCTCCACAACCGATACCACCTTTTGTTTCATATTTATTCCGCATGTTGATCAGACCCGGAATTGCTGTACCAAGTCTTCCAGTTTTCCCGCCACGTCCGCCAGTTCATTGGCGGATTCACTAGTTTCTACCGCTCGATTGGCGGTATCATTGGCCGCCGCGTTGATTTCCTGGATGTTGAGCGAGATCTCATTGGCACCTTGCGAGATTTCACTGGCAGCTCTTGCCACTTCGCCAACCCGCCGTGAAGCGTTATCCGTGTTTTGCGCCACTTCTGTCGATGCCAGAGATAAATCGGCCGCTGACCGGGCAATTTCACGCATGCCACTGGTCACTTCCGCCGCACTAAGCGCCGCATCCCGGGAATTCACGGCCACGGTCCCGATTTCGCCGGAAATCAAATGGATTTTTTCCGCCGCCACCGCCACGGCCTGCGATATTTCCCCGGTCGCCACAGACTGGGCCGTGACGGCACCGGCAATGGTGTTGGTTATTTTGGTGATTTCTCCAATAACCCGGGTGATTTTATCCACCACTTTTACCGCATCTGCCATGCTGGTTTGCATGGTTTCGATCTGTTCGCTGATTTCCTCGGTAGCACCGGCGGTTTGCTTGGCCAGTTCTTTCACTTCATTGGCCACCACCGCAAATCCCTTTCCGGCTTCACCGGCTCCGGCGGCTTCAATGGCAGCATTTAAAGCCAGCATATTGGTTTGATCAGCAATATCGTTAATTACACCAACAATTTTGCTGATCTGACGGGACAGTAAACTCAGTTTTTCAATGACCATACTGGTTTCCGCCGCCTGAATTCCGGCGTCTTGGGTAATGTTAATGGAATTTTCACAGTTTCGGCTGACCTCATTCAACGACAAGTTGATGTCTTTGACCGCCGTGGTGACACTGTTGGCCGATCCGAGCACGTCTTGCGCCGATTCAGCAACATTATTGATACTGTGCGATATTTGTCCCATCGCATCACTGATGCGACTGACGCCGGAAGAAGTTTCTTCCGCCGCCATCGCCATGCTCTTGATCGTCGTCGACATCTCTTCCACCGCTGCCGCCACCATATTGATGTTTCCACTGGATTGGGCTGAGGCGTGCGCCGTCTGGCTGATACTGTCCGTAACCTCTTCCACCGCCACTGAAACCAGGCCGATTTTGGCATTGACCTCCTCGCCGTTGGCTGCCATGATATCCGCCGTCCGCTGCGAGGCGAACGCCGCCGTCTTCACAATGCTGGTCTGGTGGCTAATACCCGTGACCATATGCTGAATTTTATCCACTAATTGATTAAATGAAACCATCAATTCTCCCAGTTCATCCCGGGACTGGATTTCTCCCCGAACCGTCAGATCGCCGTCACCCGCCTGGACCATCAATGTGCGCAGCTCTTTGATGGGTGAAGCAATCGTTTTTACCATCATAACCGATAAAATGATCACCACCAAGCCACCAAACACCACCAAACCCAAAATTAGTTTTTCAACCTCCACGGCTTTGCGCTGAATGGTTTGCAAACTTTCCTGGCCATCGTTCCGGGTGATTTCCATCAATCGCTCCAGCGCCTGCCCCACTTCCGCCGCCGCATTCCCTGCTTCACCGCGCCATAAGGCCAGCGCCAAATCATCCCGCCCTGCTAAGGCCAGTTTAACGATCTGCTCCCGTTGTTTATCATACTGGCTTTTCGCCGCCCGCAGTCGTTTCCATTCTGCCTGTGAAGTTTCGGAAACAGCTTTTTTTTCTGCTTTTTCCCAGTGAATATTCAAGGATTTATCCAGGTCGTACAACGGATTCAAATACCGTGGACGTGCATTACGATCTTTTTCCAGCAACAAAGCACTGACCGCACCCTGTTGAAGTTGGAACAAGTTGGCCGATAACTGAGCATCCGCCACCGCCCCCTGCTGAAACTCCAGCGTCTGCACGCTGTTCGCCGACATGTCCTGCACGCTGTAAATTCCCCAAAAGCCAACACCAGCGGTCACTATAAAAAGAATAAAGTATCCGATAATAATTTTCGTGCCAATATTCAACTGCATGAAACAGGCCCCCTTTCTTCCAATAAATTTTCTTCTTTGGCCTTATAGGCTGTCCAGCACTTCATCCAGCTGAATAACAACCAGCAACGTTTCGCTTAACCGCACAATATGGGTCAAATTCCGTTTTCCCAACCCCCGCAAATTCGCCGGTAGCGGTTCCGTCTGATCTGCATCAAATTCCAGCACCTCGCCGGCCCGGTCGATCAAAAAGCCCGTATAGTAAGGATCGTCGGGGCGAGGTTTCAATACGACGCAGCCAGACCGTTCCGGTCGCTCCCGCCAACGTTCCTGCAGCAAAATCTGCTCCATATCAAACAACGTGACTATCTGCCCCCGCAGGTTCATCAATCCCAGCAAATGCGCCGGCGCCCCGGGGACAGGATAGTATTCCGCCCGGCGCTGTACTTCTTTCACCGTATTGATTGCAATACCAAACAGAATATCGTCAATATAAAAAGTCAATACTTTTTCTGGTTTCATCCGCTCCTCCTGCTTTGCAACACCAGATCAATCCGGTTCAGCAAATGAAGGATATCATCCTTCGGTTCGCAATCGTCAAAACCCACATCCACACAAAGCCGGGCGCGACTTGCGGCGTTCAACGACGTCATGGCGATAACCGGCAGCGTACTCCATTGTCCATCCCGGCGGATGGCTTTTAATAATTCCAGCCCATCCATCACAGGCATAACAATATCGGTCAACACCAGATCCACCGGCTGCTCCTGCATGATCCGCAACGCACTTTGCCCTTCCGGAGCGTTCAAAATCCGGTAGCCCATCCATTCCAGATAACGGGATATTGCTTTAAGAAAAAACGGTGTGTCTTCCACTACCAGGATAACGTCTCCGTTGCGTTCCCTGCGACAGTCGGCCTTGGCTGCCGCCAGCTCCGGATCAGCCATTTCCATCAGTTCAAATAAATTCAGCAGCATCGTAATCCGTCCGTTTAACACCATTGTTCCTAATATGCCATTGACCCGCGTCCTCTCCGTCAGCAACTCTACATCTGTTAACACGGTATCACTAAGGACGCGCGCCAGGATTCCGCTGACCAGCTTGGTTGATTTGGGAATAATTATATAATATTTTCGCTCCGTTATATCCAACGCCGAAACCGGCAGATAATTCTCCAGTCGGACCAACCGCAGCAGATCACCGCGAAACTGCAAATATTCCTGTTCGCCAATCTGTTCAATCTGTTCGGGTTTGATTTCTTCGACCCGCGAAATCAGCGTCATGTCCACGGCAAAATACTCTGACCCGGGGCCCTGAAACTGCAGGAGGCTTTGCTGTTCGAAACAGGTAGCCGCCGCCCGCTCCAGCTCCCCTTCGGCATCCGCATCGTCTGCAAACCATAATCCGGCCTGGGCGGCGATCCCCTCCGGATCAAGGATCATGGCGATCTTCCCATCTCCCAGAATCGTCACGCCGGAATAATATTCGCAAGCCCGAAAATACCGTGACAGGGCCTTAATTAAAATATCTTCCCCGTCATAAATCACATCCACAATCAGTCCGTAACGCCGGGAGCCGTTTTTCAGCACCAAAATCCGGATGCTGGCATCTGGCGATTGCGGCGACGGCGGCAACTGTAGCACGTCCGTCAGACTAACCAGCGGTAATAACCGGTTACGCAGCCGCAATACTTTTTGATGATGCAGTGACTCCAGCTTGCGGGATGCATCCTGGGGACGGATTCGGATTATTTCCTGTACATTCGCCTGTGGCAGGGCAAATTTATGGCCGCCCGCGGCAACAATCAGGGAAGGAATAATGGCTACCGTCAGCGGCAAGGTCAGCCGGAACGTCGTTCCCTGTCCCAATATTGTATATACCTCCACCGTGCCGCCCAATTTTTCAATATTTGTTTTCACCACGTCCATTCCCACACCCCGGCCCGACACATCCGTGATCCTGTCCGCCGTGGAAAATCCGGGACGAAAAATCAACGCCAAAAGTTCTCGTTCGCTGCAAGCCCAGGCCTCATCGATATTCAATAGCCCTTGATCCACAGCCTTTTGGCGAATCCTTTCTTTATCCATTCCAGCCCCGTCATCGGCAATGTCAATATTGACATTGCCGCTTTCGTGATAAGCGCTCAGACGGACAGCTCCGGTCGGATTTTTTCCTGCCAGTTCCCGCGCTACAGGGTATTCGATGCCATGGTCAACAGCATTCCGCAGCAAATGCGTCAATGGATCACCTAATGCCTCAATAATGGATTTGTCCAGTTCCACCTCGTTTCCTTCAATAAACAACGTGACTTCTTTGGTCATCTTACGCGACAAATCACGGATCATACGGGGAAAGCGGGCAAATACATTCGCCACTGGCTGCATCCGCGTTTGTAAGATTTTTTCCTGCAGTACGGTTGTGGTATAATCTAGATTTTGCAGCACGGCATCCAGCCCGGGAATATCTTTACTATACCCCTGTACAACCCGCAACAGCCGGTTACGGTTTAAAACCATTTCTCCGGCTACGTCCAGTAATTCATTCAATAGCTTTATATTCACCCGCACGCTGTCTTCTGTCAGGAAAACGGGGGTACCACCGTTTCCCTCCGTCATCACCGTTTGATCGTCTTCTTGAGGTTCCTGCCGCTGGTCGGCGGGAGCTTCCCCCTGAAAAGCGCTCTTTACCGCCCCGACCTGGCTCCCATGTATCTCAACCGGCGGATCTTCGAGTTCCGTAATATCACTTTCCGGCACTTCAAACGCGAAAGCGAGCAATTCTTTTTCCAGTATAGTGGCAACGTCCATACTGAACAGAGTTTCCGGTTGTCCGTAGCTTTGGGCCTGAACCGCAACGGAAAAGCGAAGCAAGCTTCCAATTGATTCCGCCTGGTTGCAAAGCTTTTGTCCCAACGCGTCATCAGCGGTCATATCACCATTCACACGCGTTTTTATCCGGTAAACATGTTCTCCTTTTTCTCTGGCAGCTTCGTGTCCGCCCTCCACCACCCGCTTTACCAGTTCGTTGGCTGAGACAGGCGCCGGCATAGAGTCAGTGCAGAGTTCCGGCTCCGTCAGCAACGCCTGAATTCCGTGCACAATCGCCTGAATATCCTGCCGTTCACTTTCCTGCACATTTTCAACCATCTGACGAAGTTGGTCGTTGGCCAGCAATAGCAAATCCGTCATCTCCGGGCGATAGTGAATACGCAGATCCCGTAATTCCCCAAAAAAGTTCTCCATCACATGCGCTAACGCAACAATGTTATCCAGTCCAAAGAAACCTGCTGTTCCTTTTATGCTGTGCACGGCGCGGAAAATATCCCGCACGGTCTCTGTGTGGTCCATTTTTTTATCAAAGCATAATAATGCATGTTCCACGGTTTCCACATGTTCCCGGGCTTCTTCCGTGAAATCCCGGATTAGTTCATGATTGATCAATCCATGTCCCCCCTTTCCGGGAAAACATCCCGTTACCCGAACCCACCGCACCAACCGGACGAAATTCAAACAATACCTGGTACTATTAATACTATACGCCAGTAAATAAATCCTGCCATTCCAGGTCACAATAACGGTTTCCATTGCAATATTTACCATCCTGCCGGATCATGGCCCCACCTTACCTCCACTTCTTATTTTAAATTTTCTTTTTTTTCTGGAAAACCGTCAAAAAATACGTTATAATAAAAACGTGCATGAATGTCTGCGAAATGGCGTCCTGTTACTCCATTCAAGGACCATGACCGATTAAATTAATGTCGTAATCTGAACGCAAGGGTATTGCCTGCGCATAGGATGACAGAAAAGTGCCGGATTCAAGGCCTTCTTTTTGTCTCGCGCAAAAAGAAGGCCTCATTTTATGGAGGGGGAGGAAACACCATGTCCAAGCGCCTTGGCGTCATCGGTATTGTTATTGAAACTCCCGGGCAAAATGCGGAAAAAGTCAATGTTTTGCTGAGTGAGTACAGTGAGATCATCATTGGGCGCATGGGTATCCCCCGTCCGGAAGAACATGTCGGCGTCATCGCCCTGATCATCGAAGGCAGCACGGATCAGGTCGGGGCTCTGACCGGCAAGTTGGGAAAGGTTCCCGGCGTCACTGTCAAATCCGCCCTCACCGCCAGAACAGCGACCACAAAGGAGTCTTACTAATGTATAATAGCAAATCCAAAATTGCCACTGAGTTCATCGACGATCAGGAAATATTGGATACTCTTGCTTTTGCCCAGCAAAATAAAAGCAACCGGGAACTCATTGAATCTCTGCTGGAGCGGGCCAGGGACTGTAAGGGCCTGACCCACCGGGAAGCCTCGGTATTGCTGGAATGCGACTTAGAAGACCTGAACCAGAAAATGATGTCGTTGGCCAAAGAGATCAAACAAAACCTTTACGGCAACCGGATTGTCATGTTTGCGCCGTTATACCTTTCCAACTACTGTATCAACGGCTGCGTGTACTGTCCCTACCACGCCAAAAACAAAAATATTTCCCGTAAAAAGCTGTCCCAGGAAGACATTGCCCGTGAGGTCGTGGCGCTGCAGGATATGGGGCATAAACGGCTGGCTTTGGAAACCGGCGAGGATCCGGTGAACAATCCCATTGAATATGTGCTGGAAAGCATCAAAACTATCTACGGCATCAAACATAAAAACGGCGACATTCGCCGCGTGAATGTGAATATCGCCGCTACCACAGTGGAAAATTATCACAAGCTGAAGGACGCCGGCATTGGCACCTATATTCTCTTTCAGGAAACTTATAATAAGAAAGCTTATGAAGAACTGCACCCCACCGGACCAAAGAAGGACTATGCCTATCACACCGAAGCCATGGATCGGGCCATGGAAGGCGGCATTGATGATGTGGGCATCGGCGTTTTGTTTGGACTGAACATGTACCGTTACGACTTTGTTGGCCTGCTGATGCACGCGGAGCATTTGGAAGCAGCCATGGGCGTCGGCCCGCACACGGTCAGCGTTCCCCGAATTCGCCCCGCGGATGATATTGATCCGGAAAACTTTAGTAACGCCATCTCCGATGATATCTTCGCCAAAATCGTCACGGTACTCCGGATTGCCGTTCCCTACACCGGTATGATCGTCTCCACCCGCGAATCTCAAAAGACCCGGGAACGTGTGCTGGAATTGGGTATATCCCAAATCAGCGGTGCTTCCCGCACCAGCGTCGGTGGCTATGTGGAACCGGAAGAAGAAGATGATAACTCGACCCAGTTTGACACCAATGACAAACGCACTTTGGACGAAGTGGTTAACTGGCTGCTGACTTTAGGCTATATTCCCAGCTTCTGTACCGCTTGTTACCGCGAAGGACGAACCGGCGACCGGTTTATGAAATTAGTAAAGTCAGGGCAAATCGCCAACTGTTGTCAGCCCAACGCCCTGATGACGCTGAAGGAATATCTGGAAGATTATGCCGCAACCGATACCAAAGCCAAGGGCGAGAAAGTAATTGCCAACGAAATTCCCCGCATTACCAATGAGAAAGTTCGTAACATCGCCATAGCGCATTTGACAGAACTTAACGATGGCAAACGCGACTTCCGTTTTTAAGATTGCGAACTTGCTGCACCGTTAGCAGGAAAATATCAAACAGTACGCTCTGACGTTTCCGGTCTTAGACAAGAGACAAGACAACAGCGCTAACCACTCACCAATGAGCAGTTAGCGCTGTTGTCTTTGTTGTAAGGGTCGGGCCGGGAGCAACGCTGCAAATTGAAATTAATAAGCTACTAGAGGTTGGAGATGAATAATCAGGAATTTTTTACCTGCGAATCGATCTGACAAAATATAGTGTATAATAAAAAGAAGACAGCCGTATTCATCGCTGCCTAATTTTTCGACATTCATATCCATTCGCACTTTACTTTTATTGCAAATGCTAATATATTAATCATACCGTTACAACAACTTTATGAATTTACCCGTCCTTTATCGGCTGATGACTACTTCCTTATAGACATTCCGTTCACGTCTCTACAATTTTACAGAACAGGTGGTTGGTATATGCGACGTCCGTCACGTTTGCGACTCGTATCAGTCAAAAAGATGATGTTCTTCCTCGCAATTCCCTTATTCTCGCTGTTATTCCTACTAATATTCATGCTTTTCCTTGGTGAATATTTGGGTCTCGGCTTCGTCCATTATAAACCCCATCTGGAAATGACCCAGGAAGCCAATCAACAAACCCTTTCCTGGCCTCGCCTGCCCTATCCCGCTTATTATGAAGTAGACGTACTGACGGAAACGCCAGAAAATGATACGACCAAGAGCGCCCGGTCGCAAATTGTCGCCCGGTATCGAACCCTGGACAATCATCTGACCGTTGATAAAAAATTCCCCTTCCGCACCTATTGGCGGGTTTCAGCCAAAAGTTTCCTTCAACAAAAACTAGGTCGATTTTCCGACCCGCTGGTTATCACGCCGATGACTGAACCGTCACAGTCTGCGCTTCTCCAGTTCAAGCCGCAGCCTACTTCGTTTTTCAACGTCGCCAATCCAGCCCCGCGTAATCCAATGTTGACCTGGACGCCGGTCCCTGGCGCCGTATATTATGAATTTGAACTTTTAGATGCCCCGCCGGAAAATCTCAATGACACGGAGCCCTCCCGTCATCAGATTTTTTCCAGTCGCGAAGTGTTTACCAACGGTTACAATCTGCTGTTGTCACCGTTGCTTCAGGATAGCAGCCTCTACTGGCGCGCCCGGGCTCTGGACAAAGAAGGCAACCCCCTCGGAGTATTTTCCGATGCGGAACGTCTTTATTGGAACAGTGACAATAATCCGCCGGTCCGGCCGTTGATCAACGCCACTTATAACCAGCCGGGCACAGCGGATCTTTTGTACCCGGTCTATTCCTGGATTCCGGTAACCGGCGCCGTCAGCTACGAGGTGGAACTATGTTCCCAGCCGCCGGAAAATCCCTATGATATTCAGCCTTCGCAATTTCGCATCTGGTCTCAGGCCATAACCGGTCTGACGGACTGTTATGATGAAAATCCACGATCACAGCCCGGCATCTATTATTGGCGGGTACGGGGCTTAGACCCTCAGGGACAGCCGGTGGGGGTATACTCCGACGCCTGTTCCTACACCGTTGATTTGACGAAGGGTCAATACGCCGCCACCTTTGGCGACAGCATCACCCATGGCGGCGGGGCCATTTCCTACTCTCCCGCTGACTGGGAGTACAGTTTTCAGACCTACCTGAACTTCCCCACCGTCAATCTGGGAAAAAGCGGTGATACTTCCGAAACCATGCTGGAACGGTTCCGTCAGGACGTTCTGCCGTATCATCCCCGTTTCCTGCTGATCATGGGCGGGTCCAACAGCTTGCGGGGAGGCGCTTCTTCCCGTCAGGTTATCCATAACCTCACCGCCATTCGCGACTTATGCACCAGTAATGGCATCCGCCCCATTTTCCTCACGCTGCCTCCCATCAATCCCAAGGCGATCGCGGAAGTGTTTCAGGAAGAAACCGTTCCTTACTGGCGCGACGAATTCGCTCAGGTCAACCGCTTTATCCGTCAGCAGCGCTATTTCATTGATCTGGAACCATATTTCGTCGATTCTGAAGGAGAACTTCCCCTTCGTTTTGCCATCGATGGGTTGCACCTGGATATTGCCGGAAAAAAGCTGATGGCAGAAATTATTAACCGGCATTGGCCGATGGTTACCCGTTAGTGCGAAAAACCTTGAGCGATACTTTCCTCAGATATCCAGGAGCCGGTTCCGGCTTTGCTGGGCCGCCGCGAAATAATCATACAGTCCCTGCCGGTCCCCTTCACGGATTTGTGCAATCACCTGATTCAAAATTCCCTGGAATCTTTCCAGATTTTTTATGATAGCGGTATCATTGGTCAAACAGACATCCGCCCACATATCCGGATTGGACGAGGCAATCCGGGTGGTGTCGCGGAACCCGCCGCCGGCCAGCTTGTGGTACAGCGGGCCACAGTCCGCTCCGGTTTCATCCGGCGACTGGGCTAACAAATTTACCATAGCCGCCGCCGCCACGTGCGGCAGATGGCTGATCACCGCCGTACACCAGTCGTGGCGGTCCACGTCCATTACGGTGATCTGCGCTTCCGTCCAGCCAACGACTTCGCCAACTTGCTCCAAAGCCTGCGGCGATGCCTTCGCATGAGGGATCAGAATATACCAGCGGCCTTTAAACAAATCCTTGTGCGCCGCTCCCACGCCGCTCAATTCCCGCCCCGCCATCGGATGGCCGGCGATATAGCTGCAATGGTCCGGCAAATCTTTCTCCATGCATTCCATAACATAGCCTTTGGTGCTGCATACATCCGATACAATCGCGCCCTTCTTCAGGTGGGGTGCGATTGTTTTGACCAGCGCCGGAATTTGCAGTACCGGCGTGCACAGAAAGATTAAATCCGCGTCCTGCACACCCGCTGTCGGATCATCGGTTCCCTGGTCCGCAGCGCCCAGTTTTAGGCTGGCTGCCACGGTCTTGGGATCATGATCCACCGCGGTAATCAACACCGCCGCCCCCTGCGCGGCTTTAAACGCCATTCCCAGGGATCCACCAATCAAACCAAACCCGATGATGGTAATTTTTTTGACGCCCGAACTCATGGAAACGACCTGCCCATCACTGCAGCAATCGCGGACATTTCTTTCATCAAAGCCCGATAATTTTCCGGCGTCAGCGACTGTTTTCCGTCAGACATCGCCAGGGCCGGATTCGGATGCACTTCAATCATCAGTCCATCAGCGCCGCAGGCAATGGCCGCCCGGGACATCGGCTGAACCAGACGCCATTTCCCGGTACCGTGGCTGGGGTCGACGATTACCGGCAAATGGCTGATATGTTTCAGCGCTGCCGCCGCACTCAAGTCCAGGGTATTTCTGGTGTAATCCTCGAAGGTGCGGATGCCGCGTTCGCAAAACATCACCTGGTAGTTGCCCTCATTCATAATGTATTCCGCCGCGTTCAGCCACTCATTAATCGTAGCCGCCAAGCCCCGTTTCAGCAATACCGGCCGGTTGGTCTTGCCCACCGCCCTCAGCAACTGGAAATTTTGCATATTCCGGGCGCCGATCTGTAACACATCAGCGTAAGCCGCCACCGTGGGGACCGCCTGGGCATCCACCACTTCCGTGACGATTTTCAACCCGGTGGCTTCTCTTGCCTCGGCCAGCATTTCCAAGCCCTTCTCCTCCAGACCCTGGAAAGCGTAGGGAGACGTCCGAGGTTTGTACGCACCGCCCCGCAGGAACTGAGCGCCGGCGCTTTTGACGATCTTGGCGGATTCCAGCAGTTGCTCCCGGCTTTCCACCGCGCAGGGTCCGGCCATAACCACCAGTTGCTTGCCGCCCACCTGAACATCGCCAATGTTGATAATCGTATTTTCCGGCCGGAATTCCCGGCTGACCAGCTTAAAGCTTTCGGTCACCGAAACCGTTTTCTCCACTCCCGGCATCACTTCCAGCGGCAATTCCAGCATCATTCCCTTGTCGCCAATCACGCCGATAATGGTGCGGCATTCGCCTTCCGACAAATGGACCTTCAGACCTGCGTCAACCACCAGTTCCACCACCTTATCCAATTCCTCCTGGGTTGCTTTCGGGCTCATTACAATAATCATGATCGTTCCTCCATCCTATTTTTCATGTATACAGCGCTCATGCGGCGCCGTTTAAGAAAATAAAAAAACCCGCCCCTGAAATCAGGGACGGGAATCTACCCGTGGTACCACCCTGCTTGCTTGTGGCAAGCCGCTCATTATCTCAGATACGGGACGAACAGTCCGATATCCCAGCCTTGTGTTAACGGAGGCGCTCCGGCACAGTCTACTTGTCGTTAAAACGTTCGACCTGCTGCTCACGGGTGTATTTCCGCCGACACGTCTACCGGGTCTCACCAACCCCCGGCTCTCTGAAAAACGTTACCGGCCTACTCCTCCCGCTCATCGCATTTAAGGTGTATGTCGTTGTTCTAGACTATAACAGAAAGTTTTTGGGCTGTCAACACTTCGGCGAAAATTCCCGTTGTTTTTTTCGGCAAGTGTTCATTTCAGGATCACATTACGCGTCAAGCGCACATTGGTTTTTCGGAGAAAAACAGCACCGCGAAATTTTCGCAAAACGGCTCCTTCAGCCCGGCTGCCGTTTTGAGGCTTCAATCATCGGCGGCACCACCTGTTTTTTGCGGGACATCACGCCCGGCAAAAAGAACACCCCATTAGCCTCGTTGGCGTCAAACGCCTGCCGCAGCAGGGATACCGACTCTCCCCAATAAATCAGATGGGTGGCTTCTTTTAGAATATCGGTGACCATTAACAGTGCCATGCCGTAATTTTCCTGACGGGCCAGTTTGTCCATACCACTTTGTATTTCGGCTTTCATCGCCAATACCGGCGCGGCGTCCATCACGGAAATCTGGGCAATGGCCACCACCATATCGCCGATTTCAAATTCTTTCAGATCATTGCTTAACATCTCGCCCACCGACAGTTTTCCCGCCACTGAACCGGCCTGCAGCACGTTCATGCCAAATACCTGCAAATCCAGACCGGTTATCGCCGATAATTTATTTGCGGTTTCCCGGTCCATCGACGTCGCGGTCGGGGATTTAAATAAAATCGTATCGGAAATGATCGCCGCCAATAAAATTCCGGCGATGGATTTGGGGAGATCAACGCCCCGGTGCCAGTGCATGTTGGCCACAATGGTGGCCGTGGAGCCTACCGGCTCGTGGCGGATAAAAATCGGTTCCCCCGTCTGCAGGCCGCCCAAACGGTGATGATCAATGATTTCCAGAATCTGCGCCTCTTCAATTCCTTCCACTGCCTGCGAGCGTTCATTGTGGTCCACTAAAATGACCTTTTCCCGCTCTGGCACAATCAGCTGATCCCGGTTCAAGAGACCCACGACTCTGCCGTTTTCCACCACCGGATAGTTCCGGTAGCTGCTGCCGCTGATCGTTCGCTTGCAATCGACGACCAACTCGTCCGGCTTAAACGCGGCCAGCTGGGTTTTCATCACATTGCGGACCGGGATGCTTTGGTTGATCAACCGGGCGCAAGTGTAAGTATCATAGTCCGCAAGAATAATCCGGGCGTTTTTTTCCCTCGCCGCGTCCAGCAAAGCGGGAGAGACGTCTGCGCCGCCGGTAATGATCAGACAGGCGGCCCCGCAGTCCAGACAGGCCTGCTGCGCATTCTCCCGATTTCCCACCAGAACGATATCGCCGGCGCTGATCATTTTCACCATGGTGTCCACATGCGCCGCCGCAATTTTAACGGTTCCCGTAACCGGAACTTCCAAATCGCCGCCGCAAATCACATTCCCGTTAATACTGCGGCAAATGCCGGCGTAATTGACGCCGGCCTCGCGCAAATCCTGCATTTCCAGCTCGTTGATATACCGTTCCGCCAGGTCTCCCACCGTCACAATCCCGGCCAGCGTACGGTCTTCATTCACCACCGGCACCGATTTCACGCCGGTCTCTTTTAATTTTTGCCCCAGTTCCTGCAGCGTATCCGTCGGATGAATCGCCACAAAATCGCGACGCATAACATCTTTTACCCGGGGAAACAGATCATTGATCAGCGTCGGCGGCGTCATCCGGAAATAGTCCAGCACAAATTTGGTTTCCGGGTTGATTTTTCCCGCCCGGGCGGCGACAACATCTTCCCCCATGGCCCGCTTCAAATGGGCATAGCCAATGGCTGAACAGATCGAATCCGTATCCGGATTGCGATGTCCAATTATATACACCGGTTTTCCCATTTTATTGCCTCCTTACATTAAACCGCCCGGCAGCCTTTGCGCCACCGGACGTCAATTTACCCATTAAGGACGGGCGCACTCGCCCGCTTCTCCTTTAAGAATCGCCAGTCCATGATCCAGCGCCGGCAGCACCGCTTCCAAACATTCCCGCACGCCTTTGGGGCTACCAGGAAGGTTAATGATCAGCGTCTTGCCGCGAATCCCGGCCACCGCCCGCGACAGCATGGCCCGGTTGGTTTTTTCCAGAGATTTGGCCCGCATCACCTCCGGGATTCCCGGAACCAGTTTTTCCACTACCGCCAGCGTGGCTTCCGGCGTCACGTCCCGCGGCCCCAGGCCGGTGCCGCCGGTGGTCAAAATCAAATCCAGGTGCAGTTCGTCCGCCATATGCACCATTTCCCGGCTCAGCTCCGCCTGCTCATCGGCCACGACAGCGTAATGCCGCACCGTCCCCAGATCGGTCAGCATCTCCTTGATAGTCTGGCCGCTGATATCCTCCCGCTCGCCCCGGGAGCCCTTGTCGCTGGCGGTAATTACGCCGATATTATACATATTCCAACACCTCCAGCCGGTCGCCGTTAGCCACCGGGCCGCCGGTGATCACAATGGCGAAAATCCCTTCCTTGGGCATGACGCAGTCCCCCGCCTGATAGTAAATATTACAGCGGTTATGGCATACCTTGCCGATCTGGCTGACTTCCAGCAGCGCCTCGCCAATTTTCAGCCGGGTTCCAATCGGCAAAACCGGCAGTTCCAACCCCCGGGTGGTCAGATTCTCGGCAAAATCCCCCGGATGAACATCCAGTCCCATTTTTTGCATTTTTTCAATACTCTCCAACGCCAGCAGGCTCACCTGACGGTGTTCAAAACCGGCGTGAGCATCCCCTTCCAGACCCAGTCCCGGCAGCAACGTCCCCTGGCCCACGTTGGTTTTCCGTTCCCCTTTATTCTTACTGGTGCATACGGCCACAATTTCACCGGTCATAGGATTTCCCCCTTACGTAATTACCGCTCTTGCCGCCCGATTTGGCGGACAAACGGACATATTCCACCGTCATATCCTTATCCACGGCTTTGCACATATCATAAACGGTCAGGGCGGCGACGGAAACCGCCGTCAGCGCTTCCATTTCCACTCCCGTTTTTCCCGTGGTTTTCACAGTGGCCTGAATATCCACAGCGCAGGCTTCCGGATTAACGGACAGTTCCAGATTGATGCCGGTCAGCAGCAGCGGATGGCACATGGGAATCAAATCTCCGGTACGCTTCGCCCCCATGATCCCGGCCACCTGGGCTACGCCCAGCACATCGCCTTTTCCTATGGATCCCGCCTGTATCAGCTCCAGAGTCGCCGGTTTCATGGTGATCCGGCCTTCGGCCACGGCCACCCGTTCTGTTTCCTCTTTGGCGGTGACGTCCACCATCCGGGCCCGCCCGGATTCATTAAAATGCGTCAGCGATTGCTTCATGTTTACCTCCTGTACCTGCTGATTCACCAAACTACCGTAACTTTATTCGTCCAATTCCCGGGCAAATCCTGCGTAATCTTTTAAAAAAAGATCATTCTGTAAAGGATTTCCGTGCTGCTCGCCGAAGGTGTTCACTATCGGAACTAACGGAGGTGTTGTCCTTGTCCACTCAGGAAATTGCCCTTCGAATCCTGCGTTTTGCCCATAGCCAGGTGTTACAGACCGGTTGCCGGGTAATCAAGATCGCCGACCTGAAAAAAGACATCAACGATCTTCCGGAAGAAGAACTGCTGGCTGCCCTGCAGGATCTCCATGAAACACAGCGCATCAACGCCAAGTTTATCGGTCCCCGGAAAACACCGGTTGCGTTCATCCTGCCCATCGCCGACCAGGAGATGCCGCCGGCCGAGGAAATGGCCGTCCCCGCCGTCACATTACCCGCTGCAGTCCTATCCCTGACCGCTTCTGAGGCAACCTGCGATTTGCAGACTCCCTTTGATCATGACGGTTTGGCGCAGCTGATCAAACTTCACGCCGGCGTCGCCATCGGCCCCGAGTTGCTCAAACTCCACCATCAACTGCAAATCGCCGAAGAATATAATCTTTCGATTCCTCCTGGCTATCTGAATCAGCACCTGACCATGATGGACAATCACCCCTGGCTCACGCAACAGGTGGCCAATTTCCTGGTGAAATGGGTCACGAGGCCGCCGCTGAACACCGCCTGATCCGCACCGCCCGGTTCCGCCACGAGGAAGAAGCCGCCTCCAACAAAATTCTCTGTTGGCAGACAGCCTCTCTGTAGAAAGTCCATAGACACATCATCCCCATTGCGCTTCGCGACTTGCATCTCAACCGCCGATTTGCGACATACGACGCCGCACCTCCGATTTTCCCTGCTGCGGCGTCAAACTGTGCCCTTCCGGTTTTGCCGCCACCGTCTGCTGGAATAATTCCACCAGCCGTTCCTCTGATGCACCGCTGCGCAGCGCCGCTTTCAAGTCAATTTCCTGATCGGACAGCAGGCAGGGTTTCAGCTTGCCGTCCGCGGTCAGCCGGACACGGTTGCACTGGCTGCAGAAATGTTCGGAAATGGGGGTAACGAACCCCAGCGTGCCCTTCGCGCCAGGCAATTGATAGTAACGGGCCGGTCCGTTGCCCGTCGGGGCCGAAACCGGCGTCAGTAGACCATGTCCCAGCTGCTCCAGCATGGTTTTCACTTCCTCCACGCTGGGCCCGGCTCCCACGCGGCACTCCCCGATCGGCATGTACTCGATAAACCGGACATTCACCGGATGGCGTTGCACCAGATCCACAAAATATTCCAGATCCGCCATAGTCAGCAGCTCCGTCAATACCGTATTCAGCTTCACCGGCGTCAGCCCAACCTCCAGCGCCGCGGCAACGCCCCGCAGCGTGTCCGCCACATCCCCGCCACGGGTAATGCGCCGGAATTTTTTCGCGTCCACCGTATCCAGGCTAATGTTAACCCGGTTTAATCCGGCGTTTTTCAGCTGCTCCGCCATCGGCGCCAACAGACAGCCGTTGGTGGTCAGCGAAATGTCATTAATCGCCTCTATGGCCGCAATGTTTCGTATAAAATCCGTCAGTCCTTTGCGGACCAGCGGTTCGCCCCCTGTCAGGCGGATTTTTTGAATTCCCTGGCGGCTGAATACTTCCAGCAGCCGAATAAATTCCTCATAAGATAAAATATCACTGTGGTCCAATAACTGAACACCTTGCGACGGCATACAATACATGCAGCGAAAGTTACAGCGATCCGTTACCGAAACTCTTAAATAATTAATCGTCCGTTGATAGCAATCAAACATAAACCGTCATCCTTCTGTTCACAAAATAGGGAAACCGGGTCAGGGAACCTTCAGCACCCGTTCTTCCAGAAAGTTCGCCAAAGGCGCCGGATCATCTAACCCAAATTCCGGAACATCATCATAAAGGTGGCGGTCGGTAACCATGGCCAACAAATCTTCTTTGGCGCACAGCGGCTCATAGCCGGCAGCTTCACGAAAAACCTCTACTTTGGGTTTATTTTCCCGTTTATAACCTTCGGTAAAAATAATATCGACCCCGTCGATATAGTCCAATACCTGATCCAGCAGCAGTTCCTGCTCCACTTTTTTGATCATCGCCATCTTTTGCGGCGAAGAAATGCAAACCACATCGGCGCCGGCCTGCGCATGCCGCCAGGTATCTTTCCCTGGTTTGTCCATTTCAAACCCATGCACATCATGCTTGATCACCGCGACCCGATATCCCCGGTGTTTCATTTCCGCCACCAGTTTTTCCAGGTAGGTCGTTTTGCCGCTGTTGGAGCGGCCCACAAGAGATATTACCGGTACCATGTGTTTTGTCCGCCTCATTCCTATTTCCAATCCTTTTAGTCTTTTCGGCACGCTACAAACAACTTCCGCGATAAGTCATAATTCTCCGTCATTTTCAATACACCTGCCGGCCAAATCAATTTTATATACTTTTTCTTC
>DATMYQ010000329.1:0-4817 GCA_035560935.1 Patescibacteria group bacterium
GAAAAACGGGAGGGGAGAACCGTGTTGAAAAAAATTCTGGTTTGTGCAACCTTTTTTTTATTGCTGCTGAGCAGCACACTGGTCGCCGCTGCCGGTGCCGGTGACAGTGCAGGCGGTGACAGGGTCACGCTGACCTACTATGGACAATCGGCATTTATGCTTTCACACGGCGGCACACAGCTGATTTTTGATCCGTATCTGAGCAAGAGTCTCTGGAAAGCGGCGGATGCGGACGAAATTGAATGCCAGTACATTCTTGTTTCACACGGCCATCAGGACCATTTGGGAGATACTGTTTCCATTGCCAAGCGTACTGGCGCCAAGGCGGTGACCTTTAATGCTTTGGCCGGCATGCTGAAGGAACAGGGCTGTGACGTGGCGCCGATGGATATCGGCGGGCAGCGGGCGTTTGACTTTGGCTACGTGAAGCTGACACCGGCCATTCACGGTTCCGGCGTACCGGGGGGAATGGCAGTGGGGTTTATTGTCAATTTCTTCGGAAAAACGATTTATTTCGCTGGTGATACCGCGTTGTTCGGCGACATGGCCTTCATTGCCAGGAACAAAGTTGATTATGCACTGCTGCCGATCGGGGGCAACTACACGATGGGAATCGCTGACGCGGCGGATGCGGTGGGCTTGATCAAACCTCAGGCCGTCATTCCCGTGCATTATAATACCAATCCGTTGATCAAAGCTTCGCCGGAAGAATTTAAAGGTATAGTGGAAAAACGCTATGGCATCCCGGTTCGGGTTATGCAGCCGGGGGGACCATTGTTCTATAGGGAGTAGTCCAATCTGCTAAACAGGAAAAGGAGCTGCCGACAGCAGCTCCTTTTGCATCAAAAGGGGGCGATTATGATGTACTATTTACCGATTGTTTGTACGATTGTAGCCAATGTTTTTTATCATGTTTTTTTAAAGCTGACACCGAATACGGTAAATCCGGTTATTTCTCTTGCCGTTACCTATGCGACTGCGATGATTGCCACGCTCATGATCTATCCCTTTTACACGAATCCTGGCGGATTCATCACCGACATCAAGTCGTTAAACTGGGCCAGCTGCGCCCTGGGAGTGGCGATAGTGGGGCTTGAAGTGGGATTTCTCCTGGCGTACAGACTGGGCTGGCAAATCAGTTTAGCCGGCAACATATCGAATATTTCCGTGTCAGTGCTGCTAATCCCGATCGGGCTCTTGTTTTTTAAAGAAACGCTTAGCCTCACCAATGTTCTTGGCGTGATCTTTTGTATCGTCGGCCTGGTTCTGGCAAATTATAAAGCATAGCGGAATCGATCAACCACAAAAAATGAGTTTGTCAGCTCGCCTTGTTGACGTTTTTCGGCGGCGATTCGATCAGCAGATTCTTCATTTGCTGCAGAAAGTCGATGATCGTACAAATCAGAATGGATTTTACGCTCATTTTTTTATTGAGTTCATGCATTTTGTCGCCAAAGGCATTCACGATATCGGTGATGGAATGAGCGCCTTTGACGGCACCATTCATTTCCGCACTGGTGCTGTCGATTTCATCAATTATCTGAGTGCTGAAATTCTTGACTTCTTTGGTGCATTCGGTTACTTCCTCAAAGCTTTTTTGCGCGTCATTAACGAATTGCACATTTTCCAACGTGGTCTTTTTGGTGCTGGCGATTTCTGCATTTACGTTGTTGATGCTGGCATATAATGCGGCAATGCTGGTTTCAATGCCATCGACCATTTTCTGCGTGGAAGCGGAAAGCTCCCGGATATTTTCGGCCACCACCGCGAACCCCCGGCCCGCTTCCCCGGCCCGGGCCGCTTCAATGGATGCATTGAGCGCGAGCAGATTGGTGCGGGAGGCAATGTTGGTAATTCCCTCGGACATCTTTTTTATATTGCCAAAATCATGCTCAACGGTTTTAAAAACATCGGAAATGGAATCCAACTGAGAATTGATGCCGTGCATTTTATCTGTTAATGTGTCAATCTTCTGATTGGTTTTTTGGACAACATTGTCGGAACGCTGCATAATATCGTTAATCTGATTGGCAGACTTGCCCAGCACGGTGAATTCCTGGTTTAATTTAGAAATAATGGCATTAATGCGCCCGATTTCGGAATAGGTGGTATTCATTTCTGCCAGATATTGCGAAATTCCTAATTCTTCTTCCTGTAACGCCTCAACTTTTTCTTCTATATATGCAACGCCAAACTGCAACTGTTTATTGTAATTCTCCGCCTTTTCCGGGCTCACTGCCGCGGCAGCGGGCGGTGATTTCGCCGGTGACAATTCGGTTGGTGGTTTCTTTTTGGTAAGGTTAAACCAATTCATCATTGTAGCCCCCCTATTCAAATACCGCAAGCACCATGGTCTGGTTGAAATGTTGTTCTTTCAGCTGTTCTCCGTAGCCGGCGAAGCCGACATAGTTGCCGAGCGCGGAGCCCATGTCGGTGGCGAACTTATCAGCGTAAGCATCGCTTTCAAACAGCATGGAACGGGCCAGGCAATTGACCATCAGCGAGAGGGACGGCTTGGGAACATCCGACTTGACCTGGTCCATCGTTTGGCGCAATACTTCTTTATAATTATCCGGCTCCAGCAAAACCATTTCCGAATTTTTGTAAACTCTGGCGTGATAGGCCATGCCGTTATGAGCGGTTACACTATTGTTGGCCGTGATATACATGTCATTGCCGATGATCCTTCCCAGAGGATAACTGTTAAGATATTTTCCCAGGTTATCCGCCGTTGTGCCCAACGCTTGCGCAGTTACCTGAGCCGCAGGGCTATGGTTATATTCATAAACACAGCGGTTTTTTACATCGACTTTGGTGGCCTTGAAATGATGCTTTGTCGGTTTATAGATGTTTTCACGATACAGTTTGATTTTTCCGCCGAGATTTTTGATGAGGACGAACGCGCAGGCGTTATGATAGACAGTGCCGTTAAAAGAAATGAGGGTTTTTTCCGCAACGCCTCTGTCACCGGCCGAACCGCCAAAGACAGGGATGTTTTTTTTCATTAGTACGGCATTTAACGTTGACAGTACCAGTTCCTCGCAGCTAAGCAACGCGGTGGTACACTCAAAACAGATAGTATTTTCGCCGGTATTGCCGCTTAGCTGATTGGCGCAGCGCTCCACCCGCTCCACATATTTCAGCGGATATTTATCGACCTCTTCCAGTACGTCGCCATAACATTCGATGCCGTCTTCGATGCCCATCACGAGCAGGGTATCTTTGAACGCGCCGTCTTTGCAGAAGGCGGCATACGTTGTGGTCCCGATAATGATACTGTTCGGGAAGGCCGCTTTCATGACTTTGCTGTATTCGGCGAATTCCGGAACGCCGGAGGTGAACCAGATCAATTTTGGCGTTTGCAGACCGACGGTTGCTTCCTGAATCGCCTTCAGGGCGTCTTTGCACGAACTTTTGCCGATTTTATATTTCATTCTCATATCGCCTCTTTTCAACAGTAACCCCAGGGTAAAATGCCATAGCATAAATGTTGTTGCGGTGTTAAACCAAACCCGGGTTTGTACGTATTCCAGTATATCATTTCGGCGAGTGTGCTTTCGTAAATCTTAAGTTAAATTTTCTTTTGTTGACAGTGATTTGGTGGTAAGAGTCGTTTCGTGTTTTCTGAGTTTTCACAAACAAGAAAAATGAGAATACGGTTATCCGTCCCGATGTATCGCTAAAGTTTAAAAAGGAATAGGGTAAAAAAGTTGCTTCCGTCATGCGGGAGACAGACTTCTTTACCCTGGTAGTTGCCGTCATTGGGGATTTTTTGATGTCAGAGGGTTTGGTGGCTATATTTAACGGCTAAATGCCGGGAAAGTGCTGAAACAGGGTCATGTAAATCGGAATGGCCGTGATGGCAAGGACCGTTGTTACGGCAGTCATGACGGCGGCGTAGCGGTGGTCGGCGTTGTACGCTTTGGAGATGATGGACGCCTGGGTAATGACCGGCATCGCCGACTGGATGATAAATACCTGTTTCATCAACAGCGGGATGGGCAGCAGCATGGCGATGAAACAGACGGTCAGCGGTGAAATGATAAACCGGCCAAAGATCAGCGCGATCATGTCTTTATTCAGTTTGATCTCATGCAATCCCACGCCGTAAATAGACATGCCGATAAACAACATGGACAGCGGCGTGGTGAGATTGCCCAGATATTTGCAGGTATCCAGCAGGCTGGCCGGCAGTTTGATTTCCAGTAAAACCAGCAGCACCCCTACCAGAAAACCGAGCAGCGGCGGAGAAAAGGTTTTTTGGATGTTCTGGAAACTGAGGAAAGCCGGACGTTCCGCGCTGCCGTCACGGCTGATGGCGTAGACGCCGATCGTCCAGAACAGGCAGGTATTGGCCATGTAATACAACAGAACATAGGGAACGCTTTGGTCGCCGAACAGCGCCAGATTCACCGGCAACCCGATGAAAATGGTGTTGGACACGAAAAACATGCAGGTAAAGGTACCCTGACGGCAGGGCGCGATTTTGATGGCTTTCGAAATCACATAGCCGATGGCAAACGAAGCCAGCATGGACAGGAACGGAATCACCAGACCGTCTTCAAGACTCAGCAGTTTTTCGCGGGTGAAGGAAGAGGTCAGGTTCCACACCATGTAGGCGGGAAGGGCGATGTTTGAAACCAAAGTGGTGAATACTTTGCCGGTAGTTTCGTCAAATACTCCTTTTCGGCGGAGGATATACCCCAGGGCGATCATCAGCATGATGCTGAAAATACTTTCCAATGAACTGAAAAACATATCATTATCTCCTTCGGCGCTCAGCGCCGTTATTTTCATATACAGAGCCGGACGCGAAG
>DATMYQ010000330.1:0-22837 GCA_035560935.1 Patescibacteria group bacterium
ATATATTGCCTTTGGATGGTCGATAAGGCAGGCAGCACACGAAGATAGAGATGAATTTCCGAGGCGGTGGCAGATGTGGAATGGAAGCGAAAAAAGAAACAGTTTAGCTGGTTCCGTCTGGGGTTATTATCTCTGATTGGATATTTTGTCTATATTTGCATTGGACAGCAATACCAGCTGTATACAACGAATCGGGAAGCTGGGGTTGTACAGCGTCAGTTGGAACAAATGCAACAGACACACCAGGAACTGGCAGATGAGAGAGAACGCCTTAATGACACCAAATATATTGAAAAATTGGCACGGGAACAGATGGGTTTGGTCAAAGCAGGAGAGGTGCCGTTTATTTCCGGCGGAGGTACGGGTAAGAAATAATTTATTGTGGAGCGGTGGCATTTCTTGACACCCTTTTATTGGCAAGAGTATAATGATTATGCATAAAATAGCGCTTTAAGGAGGATTTTTGATTAGCATGTCCATTGAAGTTGGCGGTGTTGTAGAAGGGGTTGTGACCGGGATTACCAATTTCGGCGCATTTGTTGAATTGCCGGGAGGTAAGGTAGGATTGGTTCACATCTCTGAGGTTGCTGATGTTTATGTCCGCGACGTCAAAGACTTTCTCAAGGAACAGGACAAGATCAAGGTAAAAGTATTATCTGTTGATGACCGCGGAAAAATCGGTTTGTCCATTAAGCAACTTCAGCCTCCAGCGCCACGGAAGGCGCCGGCCAGCGACAATCGGCGACCTGTTAAAATGAATTCCTTGAGTTTTGAGGATCGATTGTCTAAGTTCTTAAAAGACAGCGATGAACGCCTGACTGACCTGAAACGAAATACGGAATCGAAGCGTGGCGGACGCGGCGCACCCGGTGGTCAGGGCCGTTAGGAAACCTGTCTTAGGACGGGATAGAGGGGCTTGATACCGTGTTAATCAGGAGCATTCCCCAGAGGGGGGAGTGCTCTTTTCCTGCTTATGGCGCCAGCCCGTCGGGCAATGGATAACAGGAGAAAGATATTATGCTGGAAAAAATCAAAAAATGTCTGACCCAACGATACTTGCCGCCGGAAGATACCTGTGTGCTGGCTGCTTGCTCCGGGGGGCCGGATTCGTTAACACTGGTACATGCGTTGCATTGCCTGCGTGAGGCCGGATTTTGGAACGGAGAGCTGGCGGTGGCTCATATTAATCATTGCTTGCGGCCGGAGGCGGATTTGGAAGCGGAATTTGTGATGGGATTTTGCCAGGAGCGGGGACTGGTTTGCTATCAGGAAAAGGTAGATGTCCGGGGGTATCTGGAGCATCATCGCCACTCTCTGCAGGAAGCGGCCCGGATACTGCGGTATAAGGCGCTTTTTCGAATGGCGGCGAATTGGAAGGGGGCGCTGGTGGCCACCGGACATCATCGCGACGATCAGGTGGAAACCGTGCTTTTACAATTGTTCCGGGGCGCTGGTTTGGACGGCCTGAAAGGAATGCGACCGCTGCAAGGAAAACTTTTGCGGCCATTGCTGGCGGTAAGCCGGCAGGAGATAGAAAACTATTGCCGGGAACAGGGTTGGAATCCTTGCCAGGATCCGTCGAACCATAAATTGGAATATTTGCGAAATAGGGTGCGACAAGAATTATTGCCGGAATTGGAAGCTCATTACAATGGGCAAATTCGAAAGACTTTGGATCGAACGGCCATGATCATTGGTGATGTGCAAGATTATATGGACCAACAGGCTGAGTCGTTTTTACGTCAAGAAATGAGTGAGAATGGCAATGGATCTGCGTTTTTACCGGCACAGCCCTTCGGCAGATTGCATCTTGCTTTACAGCGTCAGGTTATTCGATGTTTGCTTGAAAAAAAAAGAGGCACACTGACAGGAATATCTTTTGCTCATGTGGAAAAAATAGCAGAGATGCTTTTGCATGGTCAGGTGGGGAGTTGGCAGTTGCTGCCGGGTGGATTTGTTATCCGGCGGGATTATGACGGCCTTTGGGCTGGCGGAGCTATTCCCGATAGGCTGAATTTGGCGGAAGCGTTGACGGAGTCGATGGAGTTGGTGGTGCCGGGTGAGACGGTGCTGGCGCCATTGGGTCGGAAAGTAACGGCGCGAATATTGACGGAATTACCGGCGGATGTGCCGGTTACAACCGGAGTATTTGATCTGGAACGCTTGAAGCCGCCGTTGTATGTTCGTACCCGACAAGCCGGGGACCGTTTTGAACCTCGGGGGATGGAGGGCAGTAAAAAACTCCAGGACTATTTTACGGATGAAAAAATCCCCCGCCAGGAACGTGACCGGATTCCGCTGGTTGGTGATCAAGACGGGCTTTTGTGGATTGGTGGACGCCGGCAGTGTCGGCGGGGTGGGGCTGATGAGCACAGCCGCCAGATACTGCAACTGGAATTAACACGGTTAGAGGATTGCTGACAAAGGGGGATGACTAGCATGCTAAATGATATGAAAAAAATTTTGATCAGTGAAGCGGAATTGGCTGCCCGGACCAAGGAACTGGGGAGACAGATTAGTGAAGATTATGCGGATAAGGAAATTTTGATGATCGGCGTGCTGCGGGGGGCGGTTATTTTTATGGCGGACTTGGCGCGAGCCATCAGTGTTCCCGTAGCAATTGATTTTATGGCTGTGTCCAGTTATGGAATTTCTACTTCTTCCAGTGGCGTAGTTAGAATATTGAAGGATTTGGACGAAGTGGTGGAAGGGAAACATTTGCTGGTAGTGGAAGATATCATCGACACCGGTTTGACGTTGTCGTATTTATTGGAGAATTTGTGGTCGCGAAAACCGGCCAGTCTGCGTCTGTGCACGTTGCTCAATAAGCCGGACCGGCGTAAAACAGAAGTGCCGATTGATTATAATGGTTTTACCATTCCGGATCATTTTGTTGTGGGCTATGGTTTGGATTATGCGGAAAAATACCGTAATTTGCCGTTTATTGGTATCCTGAAGCCGTCAGTATATAAATAACGCTTGAACGAAGATTATTTCCCCTGTTAATTGTTCTTATAGGGGATTTGTGATATAATATTACTCTGTGAATAGTAATAGGCTATTCATAGTGTCTTTGTGGTCCAGCGAGAGGAGGGCTACTTGTTTGAACAAGTTTTTCCGGAATGTCAGTTTTTATTTGCTCATTATCATCATTGCCATATCCATCATCGACTACTATTCGAATCGGACGACGCCGAAGCAGGAAGTTAGCTATACGACGTTTTTGCGGTCAGTAGACGAACAAAAAGTGGATAAGGTGACCATCGTCGAAAATACCATACGAGGCAAACTCAAAGATGGGCAGGAGTTTACCGCGGTGGCACCAAATGACCCGACGCTGATCAGTCAGTTGCGGGAAAAAGGGGTGGATATTAAGGCGGAACAGCCGCCGCAGCCGCCTTGGTGGACTACGGTGTTTTCGTCCATTTTGCCAATGCTGCTGTTGATTGGCGTTTGGTTTTTCATTATGCAGCAGACGCAGGGAGGCGGCAACCGGGTGATGTCGTTTGGTAAATCACGGGCCAAGCTTCATGGCGAAGATAAGATTAAAGTCACGTTTGGCGATGTGGCAGGGGCTGATGAGGCCAAACAGGAGCTCGAAGAAGTTGTAGAGTTTCTGAAACACCCGAAAAAGTTTAATGATCTGGGTGCCCGGATTCCCAAAGGTGTATTGCTTTTTGGACCGCCGGGAACCGGTAAAACTCTGTTGGCCCGGGCAGTAGCCGGGGAGGCCGGTGTGCCGTTCTTCAGCATCAGCGGTTCCGATTTTGTGGAAATGTTTGTTGGTGTCGGTGCGTCCCGGGTACGGGATTTGTTTGAACAAGCCAAGAAAAATGCACCTTGCATCGTATTCATTGATGAAATCGATGCGGTCGGGCGTCAACGCGGCGCTGGGCTGGGTGGGGGACATGACGAGCGTGAACAAACATTAAATCAGCTGCTTGTAGAGATGGATGGCTTTGGCGTTAATGAAGGAATTATCCTGATCGCCGCCACTAACCGTCCGGATATTCTGGATCCGGCCCTGTTGCGTCCCGGACGTTTTGACCGGCAGATTGTTGTTGATCGTCCCGATGTAAAAGGACGGCAGGAAATTTTGAAAGTCCACGTCAAAGGGAAACCGCTGACACCGGAAGTGGATCTGGAAATTCTGGCTCGGCGGACGCCGGGGTTTACCGGTGCGGATCTTAGTAATCTGGTGAATGAAGCGGCCTTGCTTTCGGCTCGGCGTAACAAGAAAAAGATTGAAATGCCTGAAATGGAAGAAGCCGTGGAACGGGTAATGGCTGGCCCTGAACGCAAGAGCAAGGTGATCAGCGACAAGGAGAAAAAACTGACCGCATATCACGAAGCGGGTCATGCACTGGTAGGGATGATGCTGACCCACACGGATCCGGTTCATAAAGTATCGATTATTCCGCGGGGACAGGCGGGCGGATATACCTTGATGCTGCCGAAAGAGGACCGCTATTATGCGACCCGGACCGAACTGCTGGAAAAGTTAAACACTCTTCTCGGCGGCCGGGTGGCCGAAGAACTGGTACTGAATGAAATCAGCACCGGCGCTCAAAATGACCTGGAACGGGCCACGGAACTGGTTCGCAAGATGATTACCGAATATGGGATGAGCGAAGAACTGGGACCCATTACGTTCGGCCGGCGTCAGGAGCAGGTATTTCTGGGGCGGGATATTTCCCGTGATCGTAACTATAGTGAAGAAGTAGCGTTTTCGATTGATAAAGAAACGCGTCGGATGATTGAAGAAGCGTATCATAAAACGAAAGAACTGCTGATTGCCAACAGCGAGAAACTGCATTTGATTGCCGAAGCTTTGCTGGAAAGAGAAACTTTGGAAGCGAACGCGCTGGCTCAGTTGCTTAGCGAAGGCCGCATTACGGAACCGGCGGAAAAGAGCAATGAGACGCCGGCACAGCAGAATCCATCGGAACAAGCCGAAGAAACAGTCAATCAGTCAGCAATTGCGACTGATGAGACTGCCGGGGCGCCTAAAATCGTGTATATGGTCAGGTCTGACTCTTAGCTTGGGAATCAACGGCTCAGGAGAAACCGTTGGAGGGGTGTGCGGTGTCGAAAAAATGGATTCCAAACACACTTACAATATTAAGCCTGTTTGCCGGAATTGGGGCTATGCTGCTGGCACTGAGTGAACAATGGCTGGCAGCGGTGGGGCTGATTTTCGGTGCTGCCATGTTTGATAGCTTGGATGGACGGGTGGCGCGACGGTTGAACGTCGCCAACGAATTTGGCAGAGAGCTGGATTCACTGGCAGATTTGGTATCGTTTGGAGTGGCTCCGGCTACCGTTTTTTACTTGCTGTTATTAACCGATCAGGGATGGAGCGGGGCGTTGCTGACTACATTGTTTCCGGTTTGTGGCGCATTGCGTTTAGCTAGGTTTAATGTGGCCAACGTCAAAAATTATTATGTGGGTGTGCCGATTACTGTGGCGGGGCCGCTATTGGCGGGGATTGCGCTTTTTGGACGGTCAGCGCTTCCGCTGACAGTTCAGCAAATCATTCTATTGTTGCTTGCCGGTTTGATGGTTTCTACATTCAGAGTACCAAAACTATAGTGGATCAAAGCATATGAGCGATGTAAGGCGGCAGGGGAACCCTGCCGCTTTTATTGCGCCGTGTGGATGTTTGAATCTAAAGGAGGCGTGGAGATGATTATCAGTGCCAGCCGGCGGACAGATATTCCCGCTTTTTATAGTGAATGGTTTTTGGAACGGGTACGGGCTGGCGGGGTTCGGACGGTAAATCCGTTTAATGCGCGTCAGAGCTACTGGATTTCTCTGGAACCGGAGCAGGTGGATGTGATTGTTTTCTGGACACGCAATCCCCGGCCATTGCTGCCCTACCTGAAGGAATTGGATACGCGCGGTTACCGTTACTATTTTTTGATGACGCTGACCGGTTATCCGGCGCAACTGGAACCGAAGGCACAAACTGTATCGGCGCAGGTGGATGGATTCCGGGAACTGGCGGAACGGGTGGGAGCGAATAAAGTTGTTTGGCGTTATGATCCTATCGTTATTAGCAACCTCACTCCGTGGGAATGGCACGAATGGAATTTTTCCCAATTGGCAGCCCAACTGAATTCGGCCTGCCACCAGGTAGTGGTCAGCCTGGTGGATGAGTATCGAAAAGCGTCTTTTAACCGTCTGGCTTCAGAACAACTGGACGTTTGGCGTAAAACGACGCCGATGCCATTGGCAGGAAGAAGGATGTTTGAGAATATGGCAACGGTGGCTGCGGATGTCGGCATAAAAGTTTATAGTTGTGCCGAGACGCTGGATCTGACTTCCTGGGGGATTTTGCCGGGAAGCTGTATTGATGCGGCGTATATAAACCGGACATTTGGGTTGGAGGTATCCGGACGCAAAGATCCGGGGCAGCGAAATTCCTGTGGTTGTGTTTGCAGCAAGGATATTGGCAGCTATGATACCTGCCCGCATGGCTGTATCTATTGCTATGCCGGACGGTTGGCGACGGCAGAAAGAAATTATTTGCGGCATTGCCGGGATTCAGAAACTTTGTTAAGTCGGGGCGAAGAGAGAAGATGAAGATGTGAATGGACTTTATGGGTGGTTGATGAGCTTCACGGCGGCCTGTATGTATGGAGGCAGCGCGATTGTGATCAAAATGGCTTACCATGCCGGTTTACAGCCGGCGGCGTTGCTGGCGCTGCAAGACATCGTGTCGTTGTTTTTGATGTGGCCACTGGTGCTGTTTGGCCGAGTATGGTCCCCAATTCGCTCTTTGCCGTGGAAAAATCTATTGCTTTTGGGGATTGTCGGGAATCTGGGGGTTTCTGTTTGCTATTTCTGGGCGGCACAGCGAATGGATATTTCCCTGCTGAGCATGATTATCTTTTCCTATCCGGGTTTTGTTTTATTGTATCAGATTGTAATGGAAAAACGGCGAGCCAAGCTAAGAGAAGGCTTGGCGCTACTTATGGCTTTGACGGGATTGGTGCTGGCGGTAAATCCGTTTCGGACGCTGACGGCCTGGCCGGACTTGATCGGACTGCTATTGGCGATTGGCGGTGCCCTAACTTACGCCTTTATGAATGTCTTCGGCGGGAAATTGACTTGTGAGTTGTCAGTGCCACTTGTCACTGCAATTAGCAGTACGATTTCCACGGCAGGAATTGTTGTTTTGTTGCCATTAAATCAATGGTTGCCAGTAGGATTGACATCGGAGCAAGTGGGGCTGATTTTACTGTCGGGTTTGCTATCGACGGTTTTGCCAATGAATCTGATGTATATGGGAATTCGGCGCATCGGCGTTTTTCGGGCATCGGTGGTCAGCATGATCGAATTACCCTGTACACTGTTGCTGGCTTATCAAATTTTGCAGGAAAGACTGCTGCCGTTGCAGTGGCTGGGCGCTTTGTTAATTTTGGTCAGCATTGGTCTTTTGCAGTGGCGGGATGCTGCCGAACCGGGCCGTGGCAGTGTGACGTCACGAGTGGCAGATGTGCCGGATGTACACTGAAAGCGGCAGGAAAACAAGACGCGGAGTGGAAGTATATTCTATAGGCAGATTGACTTGTTTTCCATTTTGCGGATGATATCACGGGGGGTATCGGGTTGAGAATCACATACCGGGATTTAGAATGGGCAGTAGAACAACGAATCCTTTCCTCTGATCAGGCCCGGCAATTGTGGCGCCGTTGGGATGAATACCAGGCGGAGCGACCGTCGGTGGCAATGGTCAGGGTTACTTTTTACGCCGGGTTGCTGCTATTACTACTGGCGCAGGGGGGCTTGATGTTTAGCGCCTGGACTGAGTTTGGCGGTTGGGGAGTGGCTTTCCTGGGCTTTTTGTATTTGCTGCTGTTCAGCCTGGCGGCCCGATTGCTGTGGAACCGGCGGGCTAAAAATATTTCCGGTGGTCTGATGGTTTTGCTGGCAACGGCCATGCCGCCGGTTGTGGCCTTTGGCGTGGAACGGGCTATGGACTGGTGGCCGGTGTCTGATCCCGCATATTATCGTGAACTCTCTCTTTACCTGCAGGGAGGCTGGTTGCCGTTGGAAAGCGTGGCGATTGTTTCCTGCTTCTTTTTTGCCCGTTGGTTTTCCTTTCCGCTGCTAATATTGCCGCTAGGACTTTGCGTATGGTATGGCGCCATGGAATTGCTGCCATTACTGCTGCCAGGAGACAATGCCGGAGAAATTCGGCGATGGGCAACCATATATTTTGGATTGCTCTGGCTGGTAGGTGCTTTTGTTGTGGATTATTTAACCCGGGTGCGGAAACGGGGGCGGGAAGACTATGCCTTTTGGAATTATTTTCTGGCGGCAGCGGCTCTTTGGGGCGCCGGAACCTTGATCCATATGGATGGCACAGTGGACCGGACGGTGTACAGTCTGCTGAATGTGCTGCTTTTGCTATTGGCAATATTGCTGCAACGTGGGATTTTCATGGTTCTTGGGTGTGTGGGGATTTTTGGGTATTGGGGCTTTGACGCCTATCTGGCGTATGGAACCTCGGCAGTTTTTGCCATCATTCTGGGCGGTATCGGATTGTCTTGGCTGATCTTGGGATTAATATACCATCGAAAGCGAGAGATGATACAATGCATAATTTATATTGTTATTCCTGGATTTTTCCTTCGCTGTCTGCCGCAGGCAACGGTTGCGGCACGAAAATCACAGGAGGCCGGAGAAAAACTATTAAAAGGGGGCTATGACGATGGAATGCAGGGATAAGGTGATAGAAACCGACCGTCTGCTGTTGAGAATATTGGACGAAAGTTGGGCAGAAACGGTATTGGACTATTATTTGCGTAATTTTGCTTTTCTTCGACAATGGGAGCCGCAGCGCGATGCGGAATTTTTTACGGCGGAGTGCCAGCGCAGCCTGTTGTTGACGGAACTGGCCCGGATGAATCTGGGGGAAATGTTCCGGTTTTGGATTGTAAAAAAAGAAGAAGCCCGTCAAAGACGGACTATCGGCACGGTAGCGCTGAGTAATATTGTCCGGGGCGGCTTTCAGTCCTGCCATTTAGGATACAAACTGGATCAAAGCGAATTGCGGCGGGGATATATGACGGAAGCCATTGGGGGAGTGGTCGGCTTTGCGTTTGGTGAGTTAGGCTTGCACCGGGTGGAAGCGAATATTTTGCCTCGTAATGCCGCATCGTTGGGCGTTGTGGGAAAACTGGGATTTTATCACGAAGGCCTGGCCCGCAAATATTTGCAGATTAACGGGCGATGGGAGGATCATATCCATATGGTGATTCGCAACCTGGCTATGGAAGAAATAGAAAACTAAGGAACCACTGATTAAATGATTGGCCGACCAACCTGCGTTGACGGGAGAGTTTCTATTCCTACGCTTCTTGACAGCAAGTGCAAGGCTTTTCCCAGCCGCTTGATACCCTCAGTCAACTGGGCTTCGTTGTGTGTGGCGAAACATAGCCGGAATTCCCGGGTGCCCTGGGCATCGGCGTAGAATGCTTCGCCGGGAACAAAGGAAACCCCGACTTTGGTGGTTTCGTGCAAGAGCTGTCGGGCGGTTACCTGTGCGCGAATGCGGCACCAGAGATACAAACCGCCGTCGGGTTGAGAAAATTCAATCGCGTCGCCGCAAAAGCGTCGGAGAGCCTGCATGGCGGCAGCCCGGCGTTTTTTGTATTCCCGTCGAACGAGTCGGAGGTGGTCATCCAGCAAGTTTTCACAAAGATAATGATGTAGCAGCCATTGCGTCATGCTATTGCTGTGCAGGTCTACATGCTGTTTTTCCATGGCGACCCGGTTAATGACCGCTTCCGGTGCGACCAGCCAACCGGTACGAAGACCGGGAAACAATATTTTAGAAAAAGATCCAAGGCTGAGAACGCCGCCATAATGATCTAATTCTTTTAAAGACGGCGGTGGTGCCTGATCGAAATACAACTCGCTGTAAGGGTCATCTTCCAGAATAACCAAGCGATGACGGGCAGCCAATTGCAGCAGGTCTTTACGCATCTGCAGCGGCAGGACATGGCCGTTGGGATTTTGAAAGGTAGGTAATGCGTAATACAGTTTGGGACGGTAGCGGACCAGGTAATCTTCCAGTGTTGCCAGGGACAGAGCGGGATTGACCGGCAGGGTGAGAAGCCGGGCGCCAGCCAATTGAAAAGCCTGAATAGCTCCCAAATAAGTTGGGGATTCGACAATCACGTAATCGCCGGGCTCAATAAAAATCTTGGTTAACAGATACATACCCTGCTTGGAACCGGTCAATATCAACGTGTTTTTGGCGGTGGCCGGTATGCCGCGGCTGCGAAGATGGGCAGCCAGCGATTCACGAAAGGGTGAATAGCCTTCCGTGGCAATATGCCCGAAATCGGCGGCGCTGCTGTGCGGGGCGTGGGCGTTGAATAAACGGTTGAAATCATGAATGGGATAAAAAGCGGGATCGGGCATTCCGGCGGCCAGTGAAATAGATTCGTCGGAAATAGTGGCGGAGACCAATTCGCGCAACAAAGAAGACAAAGGGGTCTGCGCACGGGGAACAAATAGTTGAGACCAGGCAATGGCAGGCAGGTTGGCCGAGCTGACCAGATCGGCCACGTACGTGCCGCTGCCAACCCGGGTACGAACCATTTCTTTTTGTTCCAATTGGCGGTAGGCGTTGATGGCGGTGGTGCGGCTAACGGATAACAACGCAGCCAGTTCACGTTCCGGCGGCAACTTTGCGCCGGCTGACAGGGAAGCGTCAAGAATTTTTTCCTCGATCAGTCCGGCAATTTGCAGATATATCGGTGTTGGAAGTGAAGAATCCAACTGGGTAGCACTTAAAAATTTGGATATATCCATTTGGGGTAAACCTCCTATTGGTATTCGATTAATAGTCATAATTTTATTAATTGGATATTTACTTGCGATTTCCTGCCGCATACAATAAAAAATATCAATACGTTGAGGCAGGGAGGAGAGGGATAGTGAGAGGCGAGGAGAGCGTGATGGAGGGAACGGGGATCAGTGCGTACGAAGAGTTTTGGCAGGGGTCACGGGATACCTTACCGTTGGTGTTAGGTGCAATTCCTTTTGGCATTACCTGTGGTGTGATGGGGCTGGCGGCAGGGCTTAGCGGCGGTGAAATGATGTTGATGTCGTTGACGGTATTCGCCGGTGCGGCCCAGTTTATTAGCATTACCATGTTTAGCGCCGGCGTCAGCGGCTGGGGCCTCTACGTATTTACCACTCTGCTGGTGAATTTGCGACATCTCTTGATGGGAGCGTCCTTAGCACCGCATATGACCCGGCTGCCTTTGGCCTGGCAGGCAGTGTTAGCCTTTGGTATGGCGGATGAAACATATGCCGTAACGATGAACCGGACGCTGGCGACAGGTTATCATCCCAATTACCACCTGGGAGCCAATCTGACCATGTATATTGCCTGGGGAGCGTCGACAGCGGTAGGCGCGTTGGCGGGCAGCATGATCCCCAATCCACTGGACTGGGGGCTGGATTTTGCCATGCCGGCCACTTTTTTGGCCATGTTGATTCCTCGCCTGAAAGAACGCCGCAGCCTGATCGTTTGTATAGTGAGTGCAGTAGTGGCACTGGCAGGGGCATTATGGCTGCCGGGAAAATGGTATATTATTGCGGCAGCGGCAGCGGCGATGCTGGCCGGAGGAATTTTGGAAGGAGGCGGTACCTGTGCGGACTGAGATCGTGGGCATTATTTTAGGAATGGCGGCAGTCACATTTCTGACCCGGTTTGGTGCGCTGGCTTTATTCCATCGAACCGGAATTCCCTCCTGGTTTGGACGCTGGTGCCGGCACCTTCCCACCGGTATATTGACGGCGTTAGTGGTTCCCGGTCTGCTAATGCCATCAGGACAGCTGGATATATCTTTAAATAACCACTATTTATTGGCAGGATTGGCGGCGGCTTTTATGGCGTACCGGTTCCAAAATATTTTACTGACGTTAGGAGTTGGATTTGGGGTCATGTTTTCGCTGCGTGGGTTATGGATGTAGTGGGCGGACAGGCTTAACGGAGGTGAGGAATGCGTTTGGCGTTTGCGAGCGGTGAGGATTTAAAGCGGCGGGACGGCATTGTTGCTGCTGTCGCTCGACGATATTGGCAGAAGAATATCAATGGTGCCAGGATGACGATGAAAGTGTTGGCGGAGCTTCAGAGAACGGCTGGTCAGCATAATAAAATGTGCGCATGAATAAGTGATATCCATGCGCACATTTTATTATGCTGATAGCTAATGAAACGATAAGTTCCGGCGGAATTTATTGACGCTGAGAATGGGTGCCGGTTTTAAATTCACTGCGCAACTGCTGGGCATCTTTTTGCCAGGATTCACGGTCGATACCCAGGGCTGTGGCGGTATAGTCCCAATTGGTACCGCTTTGATGCAGCAAGAAGACTTCATCAATGGATTTAGTGCTTTTCTGGGCCAGCAAATTGGCAAGGGCAATATCCCTGCCGCTATGGCCGGCGGCCAGCAGACGCATACTGGTCTGGCGAGGGATCTGGAGACGATTTTCCAACTGAGCGGCAGTTAAATCACGATGTGCCGCCTGCCGTTGCTCTGGCGTGATGGATAAGGTCTGGGCCACATCTTTCCAGGAGTTGTTATCGGTTTTTAGGGAGATGACTTCACTTAACGGTTTGCCACTGGCTTTTGCCAGGAATGAGGCATGGCCCAGCGCTTTGTAGCTGTAACCCTGTGTGTTGTAGCGCTGCACTTCTTCGGCATCAACACCAAAAGTTTCCGCCAATCGTTGACTGCTTTGGGCCTTTTGGGCCTGACGGGCATGAAAAGCACTGGGGTAATTTTCGGCAGCGGCCTGCACGCCCATTGGGACAGCTACACCAACTAACAGGAAGGCGCCGGCCACAAAACCGGCAATCGTTTTTCGGGAATTATTATACATTGAAGACTCCTCCATTTCGTGAACGATGTAAAACCAGCATTGTGCTGTTGAGGTCATTTTACAAAATGACTGTGACAAAATGATGACAGGCCGGTGACAGTGTAAAGTAAAAAATACATAGCTCATAATACCGTCGTCCAATAGAGGAGACTGCCTTTACAAAAAAGCAAAAATCGCTTACAATGATTTCAGTAACAATTGCATATTGAGCGGGGGTGCCTACGGGCTGAGAGGGAAAGAATTCCCAACCCTTTGAACCTGACATGGTTAATACCATCGTAGGGAAGCATACCGGATTTGACCGACGATCAGCTTGCCCGAGGGGGTGAGCTTTTTTTATGAAAGAAGACGGAGATGGCCCATGGGATGAGGAGGGAATGTGATTTGATGAAAAAGGCAGGCAAGCAGAAGGATGAGAGCCGGCCTATGCTGCCTAACGGTCTGTACTGTTTAACTGGGATGGATTTTTCTCGGGGACGCAGCAATCGGGAAGTGGTGGAAAAAATGCTGGAGGCCGGTGTTCGGGTGATCCAGTACCGGGAAAAAGAGCTGCCGTCCGGTCAAAAATACCGGGAATGTCTGGAGATTCGGGAAATGACCCGACGGGCGGGTGCGCTGATGATTGTTAATGATGACATTGCCATAGCGATACTGGTTGCCGCGGATGGCGTTCATATCGGCCAGGACGATCTGCCGTTGGAACAGGTACGGCATTTGGTAGGGCCGCATATGCTGATCGGATTATCGACGCATTCCCGGCAGCAAGCAATCGACGCTGCCAATCGGGGTGCGGATTATATTGGTGTGGGACCTGTTTTTGCTACGGCGACCAAAGCCGATGCCGCTGCTGCTATCGGCCTTGAGGGACTGAAAGATATTGCGGCTGCCGTCAATATACCGGTGGTAGCCATTGGCGGCATCAAGGAACAGAATGTGGTGGAGGTTTTGCGAAACGGAGCGGATTGTGCGGCGATTATTTCCGATATTGTCGGAGCGGATGATATTGTCGCCAAAGTCAGAGACATTCAAAAAAACATATTGAAGGAGACGAAATAATGAAATACACGACGCAAATGGATGCAGCCCGTAAAGGCATTATTACCCGGGAAATGACGGTGGTGGCCCGTAAAGAAAGTATGGATGCCGAAAAACTGCGGCAATTGATCGCGGCAGGAAAAGTGGTCATTCCGGCTAATAAAAACCATGTCAACCTGGATCCCGAGGGTGTGGGCGAGGGGTTGCGCACCAAGATCAATGTGAATCTGGGCGTGTCCAAAGACTGTTGTGATTTGGACCTGGAAATGGAAAAAGTTTGCAAAGCGGTGGAACTAAAAGCAGAAGCGATCATGGATCTGAGCTGTTATGGCAAGACTCGTGAATTCCGGCGGCGGATACTGGAAACCGCACCGGTTATGCTGGGGACGGTGCCGATGTATGATGCCGTTGGTTTGCTGGATAAGGAACTAAAAGATATTACTGCGGATGAATTTTTTCGGGTAGTAGAGACCCATGCCGAGGACGGTGTGGATTTTATGACCATTCATTGCGGCATCAATCGGGCCACCGCGGAGCGGGTTAAGAAAAATAAGCGTCTGACCAATATTGTTTCCCGGGGCGGTTCGTTGCTCTTTGCCTGGATGGAACTGAATGGCCGCGAAAATCCATTCTTTGAACAGTATGACCGCTTGCTGGATATTTGCGCCCGCTACGACGTGACCATTAGCCTGGGGGATGCCTGCCGGCCGGGGTCGATTAACGATTCCACCGATGCGTCACAGATTGAGGAATTAATCGTATTGGGTGAACTGACCAAACGAGCCTGGGAAAAAAATGTTCAGGTGATGATTGAAGGTCCTGGTCATATGGCGTTGAATGAAATTACCGCGAACATGTTGTTGGAAAAACGCTTGTGCCACGGTGCGCCGTTTTATGTACTGGGACCCTTGGTTACCGATATTGCCCCGGGCTATGATCATATTACCAGTGCCATCGGCGGGGCGATTGCCGCCGCTAATGGTGCCGACTTTCTTTGCTATGTGACGCCGGCAGAACATTTACGGTTGCCGACGCTGGACGATATGAAAGAAGGGATCATTGCCACCCGCATTGCCGCTCATGCCGCCGACATTGCGAAAGGCATTCCCGGTGCCCGGAACTGGGATAATCAGATGAGCGAAGCCCGGGCTAACAGTGATTTCCCCCGGATGATTGAATTGGCCATTGACCCGGAAAAAGCGCAACGCTATCGGGATGAGTCCCAACCGGAGAGTGAAGATACCTGTACGATGTGCGGAAAAATGTGTTCAATGAAAAACATGAAGAAAATTCTCAACGGTGAAGATTTGTGTATCAAGTAGATCTGTGATGTATTACTGCAAAGGAGGACTGCGTTTTGACACAGTCCTCCTTTGCAGTATAATGAAAGCGTTAACTCTGGGAAGAGGGGATGCGCAATGGAAATGGTTGTGGCGTTTAGCGTTTTTTTTGCTGCATTGTTGTCGGCTGTTTCGCTGGATATGTCTATTGTTTATCCGCTGGTACTGGGTGTGGTGTGTTTTGCGTTGATTGCGGTGCGGCGGGGATTTGGCTGGGTGGAACTGGGGAGAATGATGCTGCAGGGGATGGAAAAATCGCTGATAGTGATCAAAATATTTGTTCTGATTGGCGCGATCACCGCCGTGTGGCGCGCGTGCGGGACTATCGCGTTTATTGTGTATTATGGGATGATATGGATGCATCCGCAATATTTTCTGCTGTGTGCGTTTTTGTTGTGCGGCCTGGTGTCTTTTCTGCTGGGAACCTCATTTGGAACCGTGGGAACCGTGGGAGTAGTGCTGATGGTTATGGCAAAAAGCGGCCATGTGGATGTCAGCGTCGCGGCCGGAGCGATGATTGCCGGGGCGTACGTCGGTGACCGCTGTTCTCCCATGTCTTCCAGCGCCAACCTGGTCGCGGTACTGACTCATACTGATTTATACCGGAATATAAGTAATATGCTAAAAACATCCTGGCTGCCATTGGTGCTGTCGGCGGTTGCCTACACCGGATTATCATGGCTGTCTCCGATGACTGTACCGGATACGGCTATGACGGAAGAGATTCTGCGTTGTTTCCGGTTGCCGTGGGTGGTGGTGCTGCCGGCAGCTATTGTTCTGGTTTTAGCGGTATTTCGGGTGGATGTGAAACTGTCGATGGGGATCAGTATCCTGGCAGGATTTTTTATCGGTTTGGTTGTCCAGGGCTGGACAGTGGGCGAAATGCTGAAGTATTTGGTTTGGGGATATACAACTGCGGATACCGGCTTTTTTGCAGGTGTGATTCAGGGCGGTGGACTGTATTCCATGCTCAAAGTGACGGCAATCGTACTGATCTCGTCGGCGTATGCAGGAATTTTTTCCGGTACAGGACTGCTGCGGGAGGTGGAAAATTTCTTTGCGCTGTTGAGCCGGAAAACAGGTGTGTATTCTGCCACGGTGGTGGCCAGCGTCGTGACTGCGGCGTTCAGCTGCAACCAGACCTTGGCGGTGATGCTGACTCATCAGTGTGTCCGGGATAATTATAAGAATCGGCAGTTGGACGGTTACCGGTTTGCGCTGGATATGGAAAATACCGTTATTTTGATTTCCGCACTGGTTCCCTGGAATATTGCCGGAGCGGTACCGGCGGCGGCTTTGGGTGCGGATGCGGGTTTTATACCGTATGCGGTTTACTTGTTTTTAGTGCCGCTGGTTAACTGGTTTTTGCGTGATAATGAAAAAATATAGCGCCGTGCAGGGTGGGATGCATGGCGCTATATTTTATGCGTGATATTCAAAAGCTGAACCGTAATGTAGAAAAACAGCCTGCGTTTTTATCAGAGGCTATTTGGCCAGCGGCAGCGTAAAGGTAAATATGGCGCCGCTGTCCTGTCCGTTGGTGACGCCAATTTCACCGCCCATAGCCTGGACCAGTTTTTTGACAATGGGTAATCCCAGTCCCGCGCCGCCGTAAGCCCGGGCGCGAGACTTGTCGCCCCGGTAAAACCGCTCCCAAATGTGCGGCAAGTCGGATTCCGGAATGCCCGGCCCTTGGTCGCTGATAACAAACTCGGCAGTACTGGCATGCTTTTGTGCGGTGAGACGGATAGTACTGCTTGCCGGTGCATGGCGCACTGCATTTGTAATCAGATTATCCAATATCTGGGCCAGGCGGTCAAAATCGGCGTGAATCGGTAGTTCCGGTACCAGTAAGTCCAGCTCCAAAGCCAGTTTCTTTTCGGTCAGCAACGGTGATTGGCGGGCAGCGATGTTGCGGATAAAAGCAACCGCATCCAGGGTTTCGAGATGAATAGAAAGTTCACCCGCCTCCAACTGCGATAAATCCAACAAGTCATGAACCATGCGTTCGATCCGGCCGCATTCACCAACGATTGTGTTGAGATAACGCTGCTGCTGACCCGGCTGTGTGGCCAAGCCGTCTAAGATTGCTTCGGCCAGCGCCTGAATGGACGTGATGGGAGTTTTGAGTTCATGAGTCACGTTGGCGAGAAAATCGCGGCGATTTTGTTCGGTTTTGGCCAAATCATCCGCCATACTGTTGAAGGTTCGACCCAAATCACCGATTTCATCGCCACCCGTGGCCGTTGTCCGACTGGAGTAATCACCTTTGGCAAAGGCGGCGGCAGCCCGGCTAATATCTGCGACCGGGCGGGTCAGGCTGCGGGACAGAATCAGACCAAAGAGGATGGCGATAATGACGCCCACCAGCAGGGCATACAGCAACAACGTTTCTACGGCGTCTGAAATTTTGGTGACGCCGGTCAGGGGGACATACATAAATAAGGTAGAGGCCTGGGCGGCTGCCGGTATCGGAAGCGCCAGGACAATAGCCGGATCGGCGTGAGCACGGTTGGGACGCATGAAAATTTGAGCCGTTCCTGAGTATTGGGTAGCGATTTCCCGGAGCTCATTAATGCTTCCCAGTTGCCGGGGAGTCCAGCGTTCCGGCATATGCCCCGCAATCAGGTCACCGTCTTCGTCCATGATCCAGAGGGTGGCGCCGGCCATATCGCTCATGGACTGCAGAAAAATATCGGTGGGTACTTTACCGGAAGCTAAAATTGGGTTGACCATGGCAACGGCGGCAGTTCCTTTGGTTAACAGGTCCTGACGTTTGCTGTCCACTACATAGGACCGGACCAGATAACTCATCATCAGGCCCAGGGCGATAAAACTGACAAGCATGACAATGATGTGAGACAGAAGAAGGCGATTAAAAATGGAACGCATCATTTGGGGGCCACCTCAAATTTGTATCCTACGCCCCAGACAGTGTGAATATAGTCGTGATCATCATTAGCGATTTTGTGGCGTAATCTTTTAATTGTGGCATCCACGGTTCGGTCATCACCGTCAAAATCGTAACCCCATACATTGGTCAATAATTGTTCGCGGGAGAAGACGGTTCGGGGATGACGGGCCAGAAAAAGCAGCAGGTCAAACTCTTTGGGTGACAGCGTGGCTGCCCGCCCGCCGGATTCTGCCAGCTGAGATAGGGTATCAATGGATAGACCGGGAAATTCCAATCGGACGCCAGGATCACGAAGCAGGCCGCTGCGTTTTAGTACCGCCTTAACGCGGGCTACCAGTTCGCGGGGACTGAAGGGTTTGGTAATGTAGTCATCGGCTCCCAGGGAAAATCCGGTCAGTTTATCGGTTTCGGCTGTTTTAGCCGTTAAAAAAATGACGGGAACCTGACGGTCGATGCTGCGGCAGATATCCCAGCCGCTGCCTTTGGGGAGCATCACGTCCAGTAATAATAAATCGGGGCGGGAGTGCGCCTCAATATCCAGCGCTTCTTCGCCATCGGCGGCCTGATATACTTCAAAGCCCTCTTTTTCCAGATACAACGTTACGACTTCGCGAATATGCGGCTCATCATCTGCTACTAAAATTTTGATGTTTGCCAAACGAAACAGCCTCCTTTACGCCGGCTCTTGTAAGGCGTCTAAAAAGATGGTATCATATTTTTGGAATTCCGCCAAGGAATACGATTGCGCCGGGCAGTATCGAAAGAATTGTACCAGCACCAAACAATCAATTGCTAGCGGGATCTCCAGGGATACTTTTGCAAGCCGCTTGGATCTTTGCAGACCGAGACGGAAGGGATATCTTCTGGTGTTTTGCGCTGCAAATCATGAGAGCCTTCCTGTCTGACAGGAAGGCTTTTTCGCGTCTTTCCATCGTATCCAAACATAAAGGGTAAGGGGGAATAAAAATGGAAATGATCAAACGGACCACAGAACTAAAAAAAAGACTCGCAAAAGCTCGAGAAAAAAAACAAACGGTGGGATTGGTTCCGACAATGGGCTATCTGCATGAGGGGCATTTGACGCTGATGCGTCAGGCAAAACGGGAAAATGATTTAGTGGTGAGCAGTATTTTTGTCAACCCGTTACAATTTGGCCCGGATGAAGACTACGAAGCATATCCGCGTGATTTGGCAAAGGATGAACAATTGGCGGCTGGCGCTGGAGTGGATCTGCTGTTTGCACCGGAGGTGGCCGACATGTATCCCAATGGATTTGGAAATATGGCGGCCTATGTTGATGTTGACCGAATTACGAAAGGGTTATGTGGCGCCTCCCGGCCAGGACATTTTCGCGGTGTGGCCACCGTGGTGAGTAAATTATTTCATATCGTCAATCCCGATACTGCTTATTTTGGTCAAAAAGATGCCCAACAAGTGGCGGTAATTCGCCAAATGGTCGCTGATCTCAATATGGAGGTGCGTGTTGTCAGCGTACCCATTGTCCGGGAGGCGGATGGGCTGGCCTTGTCATCCCGTAATGTATACTTAAGTCCGGTGGAGAGACAGGCGGCAAGGGTATTGTCACAATCGTTGCATGAGGCTCAGGAGCGTTTGAAAGCGGGGGAGAAAAATCTGTTAGACTTACTGGATGAAATCAGGAAACAAATCACTTGCGAACCGTTAATCCATATTGATTATGTAACCGCTGTGGATGCCTATTCTTTTCAGGAATTGTCCACGGCAGCCGGAGACGTGCTTTTGGCGGTAGCAGCAAAAGTGGGTCGGACGCGATTGATTGACAACATAATTTGGAAAGGATGAAGCAAACATATGCAACGGTTTATGATGAAATCAAAAATCCATCGGGCCACCGTCACGGAGGCTTGTTTGGAATATGTGGGGAGCATTACTATTGATCAGGGTCTGCTCGATGCGGCAGATATATGGGAAAATGAAAAAGTACAGGTGGTCAATAATAATAACGGTTCCCGTCTGGAAACCTATGTAATACCCGGAAAGCGTGGGTCGGGAGTGGTATGTCTGAACGGGGCGGCAGCCCGACTGGTACAACCTGGGGATACCGTTATTATTATTAGCTATGCCGGATTGGCAGAAGATGAAGCCCGAAAATTAAGGCCAAGATTAGTATTTGTCGACCGAAATAATCGGATTGTCGATATGAAAACGGCGGAACACCACGGTGAACGGTATTAAATGAGAATTTTTACCTCCCTGTTGACTGATTGTTAACCGAATGGTATTATTTGAATGACAATTAGTTGGCAGGGAGGTATTTTGTGCAAACGGATATTTTGAATTTATTTCGCCGGCAAGGTGGAGAATATCTGTCCGGGGAGGAAATTTCAAGGCAATTGCATGTTTCCCGGACGACGATCTGGAAACATATCCGGACACTGAAGCAGCAGGGCTATGATATTGAAGCGCATACCCGCAAAGGGTATCGGCTGCGTCAGATAACAGACCGTCTGCTGCCGGCAGAAATTGCCGCCGGCCTGCAAACCCGCTTGTTAGCGGCGCAAACAGAGCGAATTCATCATTTTAATACGGTGGAGTCTACGAATAATGTCGCCAAAAAAATGGCGTTTGATGGTTGTCCGGCAGGGACCGTCATCGTATCGGAAGAACAAGGCGGTGGGCGGGGGCGTTTGTCTCGTGGGTGGTTTTCACCGAACGGCAAAGGAATTTGGATGTCGGTGATTTTGCGGCCCCCGTTTGCACCGATGGAGGCACCCAAATGCACATTAATGGCAGCGGTGGCGGTGTGCCGGGGCATTGAAAAAAGCGTCGGTGTTTCCTGTGGGATTAAATGGCCCAATGATATTCTCTGGCAAGGGAAGAAGATGGTGGGGATTCTCACGGAAATGAGCGCGGAGATGGACGCTATCAATCATGTGGTCATTGGTATTGGAATAAATGTAAATATTGATGCAGACGATTTTCCGGAAGAGATTCGACCATTGGCCACCTCATTGAGTTTGGTGACAGGAGGCCAGGTTGCGCGGTTGGAGCTGTTGATCGCGGTGCTGCAGGAGCTGGAAGACCTGTACGGGCGCGTGTTGAGTGATGGATTCATGCCGGTTCTCGATGAATGGCGTTCCCGGTCAGCCACCTTGGGACAAAAGGTGGATGTGTACGGGCCCGATCGGACCTTTAACGGTGAAGCGGTAGACATTGACGAGGATGGCGCGTTATTGGTAAAAACAGCGGCAGGGATGATCCGGGTCATGGCGGGAGATGTGTCAATCCGCTCTAAAATGCTTGCAGAACCGCAGTAAAAAAGTCGATATCCTGTTTACTAACAGTCAGGGGGAAAGATAATGACACCTCGGAATATGATGTTGGTTGGATTATTCACGGCGATGATCGCCATTGGTTCGCAAATCGCGGTTCCCATTGGACCGGTTCCGATTACGCTGCATGTTGTGGCAGTGATGTTGGCGGGAGCGGTATTGGGGAGCCGCCTGGCTTTTGGCAGTGTGGCGTTATGGGCTTTGCTGGGGACTGTTGGATTGCCGGTTTTTGCTCAGGGAAAAGCGGGAGCGGCGGTGTTAATCGGTCCTACTGGCGGTTATATTTTTGGCTTTATGCTTTGCGCATATTTGGTAGGGTTGGCAGCAGAACGACTGGCGCTGGGGTATGGTAAAATGACCGGGGTAATGTTGGCGGGGCTAATGGTCATTTATACACTGGGATTGTTGGGGTTTATGCTGAGTTTCCAGTATGTGCTGCAAAAACCGATGACATTGGAAAAAGCGTTGCAACTGGCCGTCTGGCCGTTTTTGCCGCTGGATGTGATCAAAACCATAGTGGCCGCTTATCTGGGAGTAAGGGTGCGCCGGGCTCTACGGCAAGCAGGATTGATTCATGTTTGATCAAGTGGGACACAATGACGCACCGTGGCGTGAAAAACGTACGGTGCGTTTGTTTTGTGAAGCCCCGAAAATCTGACGTCAAAAAATCCGTAAAGATTGGCAACCGTCTCCGGTGGAATAATTGTTAGCAACTATGTCGACCGGAAACGGGAACGTGACTATATTTGTGAAATTTATGTCTTATGGTTCATAAAATGAGGACATGTGTCTCATGAAAGTCGAAGATGGATGTTATATAATGAGTAATGTTGCAAGGTGGTATAGGCCAATTGATCACTAAAGTTGCGGCATGAAAGGTGGCTATCAGGAAGTGAGCAACTTCTGCGTTTGCAGCGCCGAAATGACGAGGATGGCATTGGGGAATGTTATTTTTCATAATAAAAAGCGAACATGCGGAGCGAAGAACAAGGAGGAAATGTGTCATGGAAGACAAATTACTCACGGCGGCCCAAGTGGCAGCGATACTTAAGCTGGATATCAATACGGTAGGGCAGTATTTACGGGAAGGCCGGATCACCGGCGAAAAATTAGGACGGTCCTGGCGAGTGCGCAGCAGTGACTTGCAGGTATATATCGATAAGAAAAAAGTAGACAGAAAACAAATCCGGCGCGACAGTATTTTTTATCGGGAACAATTGGCACATATTTTTTATAGTTACTAGAGAATACACCCTCTTTTCCCCAAGGAGGGTTTTTCTTTTTTTAGGGGCTTTTCCGATGACAGAGGAGTAGAATTTAAAAAG
>DATMYQ010000331.1:0-10980 GCA_035560935.1 Patescibacteria group bacterium
ACAAGCAATTCCGCAAAAAATAATGTATTCATCGCCAACTATTAACTAACCAGTGCCATTATAGCAAACTTTCAGATTTGAAGTGACAATTATCGCCTAGCATGCAAAAAGCGCTACCTATCATTCTAATTTTTAAACCTAAAATAAAAACACCAGCAGTTTATTCTGATTTAACAAAACAAACCGTGGTGTCCGTGGCACTATCATCCATTGCAACACTATGCAAGGATCGTGATCCAGGATCGGCCGTGGGCACTTCTAGCAGGGCGCAATTTCACCCCGACTGTCCGCAAAATTCTATTCTCTTTTTGATTTACTGCATTAGGTTCGACACAAACCCTTGGTTTCCTTCCACGACATGAACCCTTGCAAAAGTTATTATTTGAACGTTTTCTACACGGTTTCCCGCGACAGATAATAAGAGATACTGCTCAAGCCCACGGAAAGATCTTCACTGACGATATGAATCGAATCCGGCACATGAATTTTTGTGGGTGCAAAATTCCAGATACCTTTCACACCCGCTGTCACAAATTTGTCGGCCACCGCTTGCGCATACTCTGCCGGTACGGTAATGACACCGATCTGAATCTTGTAACGTTCTACAATCTCCGCCAAACGATCCGCATGAAAGATTTCCACTTCGTCAATATATTTGCCAATTTTGTCCTGATCCACATCAAAAATCGCCATGAGTTTAAAGCCCTGCGGCGCAAAATAGCGATAATTCGCCAATGCCCAGCCCAGATGGCCCACACCGACAATCGCCATGTTCCAGGTCCGGTTCAATCCCAAAATCTCTCCGATATTGCGCATCAATTCCCGTACATAATAGCCTACACCTTTTTTCCCAAATTCACCAAACGCCGACAGATCTTTGCGAATTTGCTCCGGCGTCACGCCAATACGTCGTCCCAGCTCTTCCGAAGAGATAATTTCCAAGCCTTCTTCTTTACTAACTTTCAGCGTCCGGTAATATAATGGCAACCGATCAATGGTTGCTTTAGAAATAACGACATTTTCCTTCACCTGAGCAACGCCCCTTACAATATATTTGATCGCCGGCAGTCCCGGCTATCGGACTTTATAGCATCTTTCTGCATAGTGAAGTATATTCGCAATTTATTTTCGAATCCCTGCTGCCATGAGGAAACTTGTATAATATTTTCACATACAGCGCATAAAAGTACCGCTTAATATGATAGGCGGTTAAAGAAAAACCCTCCGAAATCATTATGCAGATAAATGAAAATGAAAACAGCTGGTCGCCGCAAATACGGCGACCAGCTGTTTTCATTCGTTTTTAGCGTTTTTGTGCGTGATAATGGGTATGCAACAAGTGATGGGATTTTTCTCCCAACGGCTTACCCAAATAGGTGTCGTATAATTCTTTCACTGCCGGATTGTCATGAGACTTACGCAATGCGGAGTTGGTGTCGCATTGATAGAGTCCGTCCATGCGTTTCTTCTTATCATCCAGGCAGGTGCTGATGGGCTGACCGCCGCCGCCGGAGCAGCCGCCGGGGCAGGCCATGATTTCGATGAAGTGATAATCAGCTTCACCGGCGCGGATTTTGTCCAAAATCACACGGGCGTTAGCCAGAGTATGAGCGATGGCCACTTTAACCGTCAGGCCTTCTTTGAGAGGAATGGCCGCTTCTTTAATGCCGGCCAGGCCACGGACGTTTTGGAATTCGATGTTTTCCAGCTCTTTGCCGGTAACCACTTTGGCCACGGTCCGCAAAGCGGCTTCCATTACGCCGCCGCTGGCGCCGAAGATGACGCCGGCGCCGGTGGCAATTCCCATCGGAGCGTCAAATTCTTCTTCTTTAATAGTCTTGAAATCGATACCAGCTTCCCGGATCATCCGGCCCAACTCACGGGTGGTCAGTACATAATCGACATCCTGATAGCCGCTGGAGTTCATTTCCGGACGGGCCGCCTCCGCTTTCTTGGCAGTACAAGGCATAATGGACACGGAAACGATATCTTTCGGGTCCACGCCAGCCTTTTGAGCATAGTAGGTTTTTACCACCGCGCCGAACATCTGCTGCGGCGATTTAGCCGTGGACAGATGATCCAGCAAATCCGGATAAGTTAATTCAATGAAATTGACCCAACCCGGGCTGCAGGAGGTAATCATCGGCAATTTGCCACCATTGGTCAGGCGGTCCAACAGTTCTGACCCTTCTTCCATAATGGTCAAATCCGCCGTGAAATCCGTATCAAATACTTTGTCAAAACCCAGACGACGCAGGGAGCTGACCATTTTACCGGTTACAATGCTGCCAACCGGCAGATCCAACGCTTCGCCCAAGGCCACACGCACGGCCGGAGCCGTCTGTACTACCACATGCTTGGTCGGATCGCTGATGGCTCTCCAGACAGCGGCGGTGTCATCTTTTTCCACAATGGCGCCGGTAGGACAAACAGCGGCACACTGACCGCAATAGGTGCAATTCACTTCGTGCAAGCCTTGGTCAAAGGCCGGCACAACCGTCGTATCGAAGCCACGGTTGGCAAAAGAGTACACATGAACGCCCTGGCGCTCGCTGCAGGCCCGGATACAGCGGCCGCAGAGAATGCACTTATTCTGGTCACGGACCAGCGACGGGTTGGAATCGTCCAACGGCAGACATTTTTTCTCACCGTCAAAACGAACTTCCCGAATACCCAGATCGCCGGCAATATTCTGCAATTCGCAGGTCAGGTTGCGCTGGCAGGACAGGCAATCGGACGGATGGTTGGCCAGTAAGAGTTCCACCACGGTTTTCCGGGCTTCGCGAACGGCCGGAGTGTTGGTTTTGATCACCATACCCTCATTGACCGGATATACGCAGGAAGCAATCAGGCTACGCGCGCCCTGCAGTTCAACCACGCATACCCGGCAGGCGCCTTCCACGCGCAATTCCGGATGATAACACAGGGTGGGGATCTTGATGCCCTGAGAAGCTGCCGCCTCCAGAACCGACGAGGTTTTGGGCACCTGGACCTTTTGACCGTCAATTGTAATATTCACCATTTCTGTAGTCATGTCACCATCTCCCTTTTAGAATCATTCAGCTACAGCGTTTATATTCTGGTGACCGCACCAAACTTACATTTGGTGAAGCAGACGCCACACTTAATACATTTGGATTGATCCAGTTCATGAACAGCCTTAACGTCACCGGTAATAGCGCCCACCGGACAATTTTTCCTACACACGCCACAGCCTTTACATTTTTCATCGATGCCATAAGTGATCAGATTGGGGCACGCCAGCGCCGGACAGCGTTTTTCCTTGATGTGGGCTTCATATTCATGCCGGAAGTAATGCAGCGTGCTGAGTACCGGATTAGGGGCCGTCTGGCCTAAACCGCACAATGCAGTGGCCTTGATGTTTTTGGCCAGTGTTTCCAAGAGTTCAATATCGCCTTCCCGTCCATCGCCCTCGGTGATACGGGTCAGGATTTCCAGCATCCGTTTAGTGCCTTCCCGGCAAGGAGTACATTTACCGCAAGATTCTTCTTTGGTAAAGTTCAAGAAAAAGCGAGCAACATCGACCATACAAGTAGTTTCATCCATGACGACCAGGCCACCGGAACCCATCATCGCTCCCGCCTGGATCAGGGAGTCATAATCTACCGACAGGTCCAGCAGATGTTCCGGCAGACAGCCGCCGGACGGACCACCGATCTGAACTGCTTTGAACTTTTTACCGCCCTGAATGCCGCCACCGATACCAAAGATAATTTCCCGCATGGTAATGCCCATGGGAACTTCCGCCAGACCCGTATTATTGATACGACCGGTCAATGCAAATACTTTCGTTCCTTTGCTCTTTTCGGTGCCAATCGAAGCATACCAGTCGGCGCCTTTGTTGATGATCTGCGGAACGTTACCAAAGGTTTCTACGTTATTGATATTGGTCGGTTTGCCCCACAAACCGGAAATAGCCGGGAACGGAGGACGGGGACGCGGCATGCCGCGTTTGCCTTCAATCGAAGCCAACAGTGCGGTTTCCTCGCCACAGACGAAAGCGCCGGCGCCCTCTTTAATTTTCAACCGGAAATTAAATTTGCTGCCAAATATATTGTCGCCCAAGAGACCCATGTCTTCGGCCTGCTTGATCGCAATTTTCAGCCGTTTGATCGCCAGCGGATATTCCGCCCGGACGTACACATAGCCTTCATCGGCGCCGATGGCATAACCGCAAACTGCCATGCCTTCAATGACCCGGTGCGGGTCACCTTCCAGCACGCTGCGGTCCATGAACGCGCCGGGGTCGCCCTCGTCAGCATTACAGACAACATATTTCTTCGTTCCTTTGGCGTTCTTGGTGAACTCCCACTTCATACCCGTGGGGAAACCGCCGCCGCCCCGGCCACGCAGACCGGATTTTTTCATTTCGGCGACCACATCGTCCGGCGACATAGTGGTAACGGCTTTGCCCAGCGCCGCATAACCATTCTCGGCAATGTACTCTTCAATGATTTCCGGATTGATATGACCACAGTTGGCCAGCACCATCCGCATTTGTTTTTTGTAGAAGTCAATTTCAGTGTAATTAGGCACCTTTTCCGCAGTCAGCGGTTCTTTGTACAACAACCGCTCTACGATCCGGCCTTTCAGCAGGTGGTTTTCCACCAGTTCCGCCACGTCCTCTTCCTGAACGCGAACATAGAAAGTACCTTCCGGATAAATAATAACCAGCGGACCCATTTCGCAGAAGCCGTGACAACCGGTTTCCACCACTTTAATTTCTTTTTCTAAACCATGTTTCGCAATCTCCACCTGTAACGCGGCTTCTACTTTCTTCGCTCCGGAAGATACGCAGCCGGTACCGGCGCAGAGTAATACATGCGCTCTAACACGTTCCATATTATCCCCTCCCGTTAATCAAGTGATTAAATATCCACCCTACCGACAACCATAGCTTCCACAATCCGTCCGTTGATCACATGCTCTTCAATGATCTTGGGGACATCGGCCGGAGTTACCCGGCCATAGGTAATACGTTGTTCACCGGGGCGGGCCACATCCAGCAACACTTCCCGTTCACACATACCGATACAGCCGGTTTGACGCACTTTGACGTCTTCGAGTTTCCGGCTGGCAATTTCGTCCAATACCGCCGTCATTACCTGGCGGGCGCCGGCAGCGATACCACAGGTTCCCATGCCGACAATAATTTCCGTGCCGCCTTCATGGCGGAGACGGTTTTGACCTTGAAGCTGCTCGCGCAGACGTTTCAAATCTTCCACTGTTTTCATATAAACTACACACCTCCATACAGATTTGCGATGTTGACTGTCAGATAGTCGTGTAACCAGCCCAAAACATCCGGGTGCGACAAGGGAACATCACCCAATATATCATGCAATTCCAGGGATGATATGGAAAAAGTGCGGCCATTGACGGAATGATGATATGTAAAATGAAGTTCGGAATTCGCGACAAGAATCGTCTTAATCGTTTCCACCATATTTCCCAAAGGCGGTCGATCCAGATGGCTGTGTCGGTACATGGCTTCCACTGTCGTACCTTGACCAGGCACAGAGTCGATATGCAAATATCCGTCACAACGCTTGCTGGACATTTCCATCAACGGCAGGCCCAAACCAATCCGGCGAGTCGTCCGGGTAGTAATAAACGGATCAATCACCAATTGGCGGATTTTTTCGTCCATCCCCCGACCATTATCCGTAACCCGGATAATCAGACGATCGTCACTCCGGTCTTCGATGACTTCCAGTTTCACGGTCGTGGCATTGGCTTCGATAGAATTCTGAACCAAGTCAAGAATGTGTAAAGAAAGTTCACGCATAGCTGCTAAGCATATTTGGCTAAAATTTCGGGGATAATTTCCGGCACCAGCCGGCCATGGGTATCATCGTTGACCATCAATACCGGAGCCAAGCCGCACGCACCAATACAAGCCACTGTTTCCAGAGTGAATTTCAAATCCGGCGTAGTTCCGCCGGCTTTCACTGCCAGTTGATCTTCCAGCGCCTTCAGAATGTGTTTGGCGCCGCGCACATGACAGGCGGTGCCCTGACAAACCCGGATAATGTTTTTGCCCCGTGGATTCAGATGGAACTGGGCGTAAAAAGTCACAACACCATAAATCTGGCTAATCGGTGTGGACATTTTCACGGCAATGTACTCAAGGACGTCTTTCGGCAGATAGCCGTAAGCATTTTGTGCAGCCTGCAGGACAGGAATCATTGCGCCTTTGACTCCTTCATACTTGGCCAGTATTTTGTCCAACGGTTCCATGCGTTTGGCGCCACCGTCACCGCCGCCGCAGCAGCAGCAGTTTTGTTTTTCCTTGTTGTCGCTCTTCATGTTAATTCCTCCTTATGAAAAAATGCACAAACTAAAGTCAGACCCGCCCCTTCGTGGTTATACCACCACCTTTCGCATATTCTGCCCATTAAGCGCCTGTTTTATTTCAGCCACCGAAGGCTGTTCCATGTAAAATACTGTCCGGGGCCCCGTGGAAAAATCTTCTATGGTATGGGCATCGGAAGCAGTAACCACCGGCAATGTTCCAATCGCAGGAATCCGGCTCCGGGCTTCGGTCAGCGGCACTCGCCGCGAAACCTCCACCGCATCCAAAGCCACATCCGGCGAAATAAAACCCAATTGAGAAAGAATACTATAAGTGGGCCGGTCCACATGGCTGGCGATGCACAAACCGCCAATTTCCCGAACCCGCGATGATATCTCCGCCACACCGGCGGTTAACGACGCCAGTAACATCTCCGGTTTTTCCCGAACCAGGTTATCCTCGGCATCCACCACAAACTGAGCGCCAAACCGTTCTGGATTATTCATCCGCCCGGAACGGTGAGCATTCACAAAAGTTTCCCACTCCCGCAGCTGGCGTATTTTGTCAAACAAAACCACGAGGTGGACTTCTTCTCTGCTCTCTACTTCCATCCCCGGTAAAATGGTAACATCCGTACCTTTTGCGGCTTCCAGCGCCGCTGCTACATTGTCTCCGGCATTATGGTCGGTAATGGCCACGATATTCACACCATACTCCGCCGCGTGCCAGACAATGTTCCGGGGTGTCATTTCCACTTCAGCGCAGGGCGACAGCAATGTGTGCACATGCAGGTCGGCAACAAAGCGCCGCATCATGCACCGGCGATGCCCAACCGATGCAATCGTCCGGCTACCTCAAACACACCCAGCGGGGAGGTAAGCAAAACGACGCCTTCGGACTCGGCTTTTTTTACCGCCTCCTGTTCCGGCTGACTGCCGCCGGCCACAATCACCGCCGCCAAATTACTCAGCGACGCCACCGCAATGATATTCTGATGTCCCTGCATGGTAATCCAAACGTTACCCTGTTGAGCCTGTCCCATCACATTACTTAGCAAATCCGAAGCATAGCCTCCGGTAACAGCCCGCGTCAAAGCGTCCTGACCGGATACCACGGTAAGCGGCACCGCCGTCACCAACTCCTGTACAGTCATGATGTCCCTCCTTTATATTCACAACCAATCCTTGGGGCAAACCTGCAACATCCCGTTCATTTTTTATCCAACGGTGGCGGCAGCTTTTCCGCCAGATCAAACATTTCCTGGGCCAAATCCCGAACTCTCGCCCGCAATTTGAACACGCAGTCGGTTTCACTGGCGATACCCTGGGCAATATCCTCCGCCAATGCCTTACAGTTGGGAGAACCACAGGAACCACAATCCAGACCCGGCAGGTTTTTCAATGTTCTGACCATGACTTCCGCTTTATCCATTGCCTTGGATATATCTTCATCCAGCCGCATGACCGGCCGCGGTTCGATGACCCGCCGCTCCGCCAGTCCCAACTGGGGTGTAATATCTTCCCGATCGGGCAGTGCAATGCCGGCTTCTTCCTTCTGCATAGCCCGTAACCGCTGACGCATCCGGTGTTCGGCGACAAAATGATTTTCCACCGTCAACGGCCCGCCGATGCAACCGCCATCACACGATAGCAATTCAATATATTCAATATTTTTCAATCGGCCCATCACGATTTGTTCCAACACATCATCCACATGATGAATACCGTGAACCACCAATGTATTGGACGCCTGAACCGCGGTAGTCTCGCCACCGGACACCGCCCAGCCCACGCCTTCCCAGGATGCGGTCTTGGGAAACTCACCCGTTTGAGCACCACACTCACTGACCGCTTTCAGCATATCACCGTAAATGGCCGACATCCCAATCGCACCGGTAATATGAGATTTATCGGTGCCCAGAGGGCGCCGGATCGCCGTCATTTTCGCCGGACAGGGTGTAATAAACCACACACCCACTTTATCTGGAGATACTCCCGCATTTTTTACCGCCTCCGTCCGGGCCAGGCGAGCCGCCACTTCCACCGGCGGACTAAAAGGAATTAAATGTTCCAGCAATTCCGGAAACTTCACCTGGATTAATTTCACCACCGCCGGACAAGCTGATGAAATAGCCGGCCGTTTGACTCCCGGTTGTTTTAAGTAGTCGGCAATCACCCGCGACACCAGCATCGCGCCTCTGGCCACTTCCACCACCTGGTCGAAACCCAATCGCTGCAGCGCGCACAGTATAACCGGAATCGAAACATCCGGACTAAACTGTCCATACAAAGCAGGCGCTGGCAAGGCAACATTATATTCAAAGCGTTGTAAGTCGCTCAATCCGTCGGTCACGGCGGCTTTGGCATGGGCTGGACAGTGGCGGATGCATTCGCCACAATCAATACACCGGGACTCGGTAATCAGTGCTTTGCCTCCCCGGATACGAATGGCTTCCGTTGGGCAATGCCGGGTGCAGTTTACACACCCCTGACACCGGTCTTCAATCAGACGCACCGAGTGAAAATACTCTCCCATTCCTTGTTCACCACTCCATCGTTAAACAATACTTGCCCAGACAGACTTGGTTTATTAATGGCGAATCAGCACTTTCAACCTTGTTCCGACATTTACTGTCGACTGAATATCAAACTCATCCGAGCATCGGGAAATATTGGGCAGACCCATGCCGGCCCCGAAACCCATTTCCCGGATGTGATCCGGCGCCGTGGAATATCCTTCCTTCATTGCCAGGGAAATGTCGGCAATGCCCGGACCTTCATCCTCAATCACAATTTCCGTCCGGTCCGGAAAAATAGCAGCCCGAATCGTTCCCCGCTGGGCATGGATGATCACATTCATTTCCGCCTCGTACGCACTGATGGCAATACGGCGGATAATGTCAGACTTCACCCCGATTTGTTGCAGCATCCGTTTAATTTTGCTGGAGGCTTCTCCCGCGGCGTCAAAATCCGATTTATTTAATGCGAATTCCAGTATCAGCCCTTGATCAGACGTCACCTTCCATCACCCTTTTTCCACAGGGCCGCAGGCCCATCGAAAATAATATTCCACAGGCTTCATACATTGTACAGTCCACCACCAGTAAAGGAATATTCTTCGCCATTGCCAGTTCCACTACATCCTGCCCCGGCCGCTTTCCCCTCACAAACAGTACTGCCAGAAGATCACTCAATTCCGCGGTACGAATCACCTGGACGTTAGTTAAACCCGTCAATAGCAACGTACGTTCCTTGGTAAACGCCAGCACATCACTCATTAAGTCAGCGCCGCAGGCACTTTCCGCTTCCTTTTCAAGCCATTCCTGACCACAAATAACTTCCGCCTGCAACATTCTCTGCACTTCAGACAGCTTCACCGTGATTGCGCCCCCTCAACTCATCAATCTTTCCCGTATACCTGGTTCGATCAATACATTGTGCAAACTTTCACAATTTTTCACATAAAAATAAAAGCCATAGCAAAACTTATGAAGGGATTACGTTTGAAGCTACATTAGACATCTATTCGCTTCGCAAAGTCTAATTCCTGCCGGTCATGCTCGAATTTTCAAAACTTATCGCACTTTTTTTCACAAAGCACTACAATAGCAACAAATCAGGCAAGGCTAAACCATCAGGTATTTCAATAGTTCTCATCATTTAGCTCATCATTTTGGCCGATATTAAATTTTTACTATTCCGGGCCCAAACTGTAATTATTCCCGTTCACCGGCTTCTTCGCCCAGTCCTGCCACTGTCACCAGGCTGCAAAGCAGCCAGAAAAGCATCGACAACTGGACACTGAACAGTAAATGATCCGTCAGTCCGCAAACCGCCATCCCGGCAAACGCCGCCAAAATCCCCAGCATCAGCCCAGCTATCCATTCTTGCCGTTTTTGCCGGAAGATGCGCAGTGCCGTCCGCGCGTGGCAGCCGACAAACAGCAAAAAGGCGGTCAATCCCGGCAGACCAATTTCCGCTGCCAGGTGCAGATACGTATTATGTGCATGATACATCCGGGTCGAAGCATCATTGATAAATGAATCATAAGAGGGAAAAACCATCCAATAGGCTCCCCAGCCAATTCCGGTAAGCGGTTTGTCGGCGATCATCTCCAGCGTGCTGCCCCACATGGCCATCCGCAATGTCGCCGAAGTATCGGTCGGATTGGCAATAGAAAGCAATCGTTCCAGCAACGCATCCTGATTAAACAATAATACTAACGGCACCACCGGCAGCACCCAAAAACATCTCCGGTCATATACCAGGCCGCAAACAAGCACGACAGCCAATAGCCCCAGCCAGGCACCCCGGCAATACGTCAAAACCAAACCCACTCCCAACGCCAGCGCCAATAGCATCGCCAGCACCCGCCACAGACGCGTCCGCGCATACAACCCCAGTCCGGTGACCAATGAAAGCATAATAACTAAAAAACCGGCCAATAAATTAGGATTTTCCAAGGTGGAAAAAATTCTCACCTTCAATTCAGGAAACTGCTCTCCGTCCACCCACTCGGCAGCGGAAGCATCCACTCCGCAATAATATTGATAAAACCCATAGGTCAGCACCAATGCCGCCGAAGACAACAAGGTCAGCACCAACCGCCGCAGTTGGTCCGGCGACCGAAAATTATTAACCACCAGATAGTAAACCAATACATAT
>DATMYQ010000332.1:0-5401 GCA_035560935.1 Patescibacteria group bacterium
GGCAGTTGTGTTTGGCGATATCGATCTAGAAGAACATGGGCTTTGGGAGGAAAAAGTCTGTAATAATGCAGGCCTGAAGCTTAGTCTGCCTCTTTGGAAGAATGAGCGCAGAGAATTGGTTACGGAATTCATAAGCTTGGGTTTCAAGGCGATTATTGTAACGATTAATGAAAAAATGCTCAATCCTAAATTTCTAGGGCGGGTATTAAGCATGAGTCTGCTTGAAGAATTGGAACAGCAGGGAGTTGATCTTTGCGGTGAGAATGGCGAGTTCCACACGGCTGTCTTGGACGGACCAATTTTCCAGCGGCCAGTGACACCAAAAATTGGTGAGGTGCAGACTCACCAAGGTTATAGCTTCCTGACTCTGACGGTATAGAATTAATGATACGGCATGACGTAGCCCTTCTGGAACCAGACCATCTGCTCAAAAAGCATCCCTATGACCTGAGTGGTGGGGAACAACAGAGGAATGGAGTTATACACTAAGCAATAATCAAAGATGTCAAGAATGCAAATCTTGGGATGAGGTGGCAAACAAAACGTCCCCTTGCCATCCCTTGCCATCCCTTGCCATCCAAAACGTCCCCTTGCCATCCAAAACGTCCCCTTGCCATCCAAACGTCCCCTTGCCATCCTGTCTCAAGGGATGGGATGCTTCCCTAGTAGCAAATAACAGAGCCCTTAGCATTGTTGGGGGCTCTGTTGTGAATATACTAGCAGTTATTTTAAGTTTGAATGTTCTTTTCTGCTTCTGAAAGAGTTGGAACATTGGCTAAGATTACAACAACTCTTGAAAAAATCTCTTCGTTGCTCAAGCTAAGGATGGTATCTTTGAGCGAATGAAATACCGGTATATCAAAATGTTTTAGTATAACTCCGTTTTAGAAAAGTAACCCGTTGATAATCTGCTCAGTAAGCATGAGTGCGCCCTGTATGCCTAAATGCGTTTTGGGGATAACGTCCACATAGCCGATAGAGGGCAGTGACACTTCGACTCCGACGAACACGTGCTGGCGAGACTTCAACTGGGCAATGGTATTACCACTGGCAAAAACCAGCTCGCTGCTGGCCTGCAAAATATCCCGCTCAAGGGCGTCTTCCAGTCCTAAAGAGGATAACAACTCAAAAAGCTTTTCCTTAAAGCAATTGCTTTGTTCATTGAGCACGGCGGCACACTCTAAGACCATGCCGAAATGTCGGACTAAAAAGGTGGTGTAGGCATAGAGCTCGGAACAGGTGCCCTCAAGGGCAAAATTAACCCCCTGCGGGAGCCCTGTCAGGGAGTTGACGCGGGAGATATGGACATAGGCCCTTGCTCGGGCCTTTTCGCTTTCGCTTTGGAATCTGCTGCTATCCCTGTTCAAACTATGGCAGAGGTCGTGCATCAGCTTTTCCGTGGCGGAAAATCCGATGGGCGGTCCGTCACAAACATAATAGGGCGTACCGAATTGCGCCTGTAAAAATCGGGCGGTTTTCAGCCCGTATTCAGGGTGGATGACTATGTTGAGCTCGGCCTTGGGGATCGCCGCAATACTCTCCAGATCGCAGTCCGCACATAAAAAGCAGTTGACACTGATATCGCACAGCCCCATCAGGCGTGTTAACTCTGCAATATCGCCGGCGTGGTTGCGGTGGTAAATCGAAAGCCCGAGAATATTTACCGTTGCGGGCAGCCTTTCCTCCGTAGGGCTAAGCTGGAGCTGCTTTAACAGCTCGATGGCTGCCATCTCATAGCCTTTGCAGATATCACTGGAAAAGCCTGGCGTCTCAATAACGACGAAGGGCTTTTCCTTGATGACCTGGCTGACGATACCCCGCAGGTCATCGCCAATCAGCGCGGCGCCGGGAGAATTGACAACGCAAAGGAGCTCAAAGGGGACGTTGTCCTGCAGGAACGAAAGCGCTTCAACCAGCTTTTCCTGACTGCCGTACACATAGTCACTACTGTCTAAATAGGTGCAGGGAACCCGTGGCTGACCAAAATACCATTTTTGAGGGTAGTTAAGCGGGTCAAATTCAAACTGCTTGATGGTCTGATTGTCCGAGATCGCGGAGTGATAGAATTTGCAGCCAGTGGGGCCGTTGAGAAGAACGATGGTGCGGTCGATGCCTTCCAACGCAAAAATAAGACCCGAAAAACTATCTGGTGTAATGTTTTTTAAATAGTCGCTCATCTTGTTTCCACTCCCCCTGCAAATTTAATTTCAAGAGCCGCGCCCAACGTTTGGTTAGCTGGAGGCCGGAATCGAAGCCGACATCGGGGCACATTGGGATTGTATCTGCGACACAGACCTCACCCGCGATGGATGAGGAATAGTTAGTGAGCAGGATATCGGGGCGATAGTGTTCAAGGTCCCGTACACGGTGATTGCGATCGTAATTTTCCTCAATAGGCAAGGGGACACCAAGGTTTGTGCGGAAGCCCTCGTCCTGTGAAAAATTGAGTACGCCGATCTTGACGACCTCGATACCGACATCCAGAGCAGCTTGCAAGATCCAGTCTAGCTCGTGGTTGTAAGTGATGATCATCAGCCGTTTACCCTTAAGGGTAGGTTTTAAAGCCTCCGCTTCACGGGAATACTGTTCCTCACGCTGGGCAATGATTGTTTCGGCCAATTCTGGTTTACCGAAAAAGGCGGCCACGCTGCGCAGCCAGTCCTCCGTTTCTGCAAACCCCACGGGAAAAGCCTGTTCTAAAAAGGTTGAGCCATATTCTCGCGCAAAGAAGTCTGCCAAGATCTTGCCAGTGTAATCCTTATAGGCCAACAGATTTAAGGGTGCGGAGCAAAAGCCTTCCAGCTTGTCAAAGCTCGTTTCACAGAGGAAGCGGCAGTTTACTCTGACGCCCAGCTGCAGCAAAAGTGCCTCGATAATCTTAAAGTTGCTGCCTGTATTTTTCGCGACCACCTTTTCAAAGACCACGTTCACCGTGTCCTGGACGACAGGCATATTCCGTCGGATGATCTGCTTGGCCAGAGAGGTGTAGCACATCAGCATCCCCTGAAGATAATCCCCCGCCATATTACCGTCCGCTTTGATGGTGACCACGGGCAAATTCGGTTCGGAGAGAAGCTTCATTCTGTCGATGTCGTCCCCGATGATGCCGGAGGGGCAGGCGCTCACGACAATGATCGCCTTGGTTTTTTTTTGCTTGATGGTGCGGAGTTTATCCTCCAGCTTTTCCATACCGCCGAAAATCATTTCCGCCTCGGTCATTTCCGTTGATTCCAAATTTGGAGAGATGGCACTTGGCAACAGGGTCCCGCGCTCAAAAAGTCCGCGCCGACCCGCTGAACTGATGCTCTGGTAGGAGATATAGGTGCAGCTTTTAGGGGAGTGTGCCAGGATTACGGCGTCGCGAATGTGGATGCTCATGGTCACGGCTCCGTTGAAGGCGCAGCCGTGGAGCGGTTCGTTACGGATAATACTTTTGGAGAGATAGCGGTTGGGGTCGGAAAGGTCGATTTCAGCTGCGGGTGCTGCCTTTGCTATTATACTCGGAAGAGTGGTATCCGCCGCAGGCGTGGAGGTTTCTTCCTTTTTTCCAAGCACCACCAGCTCAAGCTGTTCATCGGAGAGCGGCTTGGCCTCGTAGAGCTTAACCTCGTCTAGGATCTCTTGGGCAAGCTTAGTGAAAATATCTTTCACATCCCCGCTGGCCCCATGTTCAACCACAGTCATGTTTTTCCCTTCCGCCCGCGTAAAAGCGTCACTGCGTGGGATCACGGTGCAGATCGGTAAACCTACAGCCTGTGCGAATCGTTCCACCCGCGCGTCCTCATTCTCGACATTTCGCCGGTTATACAGGATGCCGGCAACTCTTTTTTCCTCGTTGTCGTAATTGCGGATGCCGCGCAGAATGTTGTTCGCCGCGTAAAGGGCCATAAATTCACCGGACGTGACAATGAAGATGGTGTCCGCATATTCCCGGCGGATCGGTACGGCAAAACCGCCGCACACGACATCGCCCAGCACATCGTAGAGGGTGATGTCGTAATGCTCTTTTAAGCGGAATTGATCAAGCAGCTCGAAGGTGGTAATGATCCCGCGGCCCGCGCAGCCCACGCCGGGCTTTGGACCGCCAGCCTCCACACAACCCACTTTGCCAAAACCGTGAAACAAGATGTCTTCGATTTTGTAGTTCAAAGGATTTGTGACCCGGATATAATCGAGAACGGTAGTGATCTTCTGTCCGTGCGTCAAAAGCCTGGTTGAATCATGCTTGGGGTCGCATCCTATCTGCAATACCCGCTGCCCTTTGAGAGCCAGCGCTGCGGACAAATTGGCGGAGATGGTGGATTTTCCGATGCCGCCCTTTCCGTAAATCGCAATTTCTTTTTTCATGATCGCATCTCCTATCACGATAATCGATTCGCCAAAAACGCTTGTATTTCCGTCGCGAATGTAGCTTGTGGAAAATGAGTATCAGGGCGAGTGGGGAGGAAGACAAAATCGTCTACATGCTAATTTTAGCACAAAAATATTTGCACACAAAATAAGCCAGATAAGAAGGTGTGAATGCAGCAGCTCGCCTTTTTGTATAGTGAATTTGTACAGCAGTCATTGGTAAGGATGTGATTAAACAATGTCAGATTCGACTGAAAGTAAGAAGCGCCGCTTTCCAATAATCCGCATAATGCGGTGGATCTTGATAATAACAGTGCCTTGTTTGTTGATTTTCTCTACGTTGAATGGAGACAGGCATTATGGTTTATTGAGTATTGTATTGATCATTTTGGTCATGATTCCTTTCTTCCTAAGTTTTGAGAGACGTAGACCTGAGGCTCGGGAGTTGCTGGTCATCGCAGTCATGGCTGGAATTGCGGCTTTAGGGCGAGTGGCCTTTGCCCCGACTCCTTATTTTATACCGACCTCGGCAGTTGTCATTATCACGGCTATGGTCTTTGGAGCGGAGGCTGGTTTTTTGACAGGTGCCGTGGCAACGATCACTTCTAATATGTTCTATGGGCAAGGGCCTTGGACCCCTTGGCAGATGTTTTCTTGGGGCATGATCGGCTTTGTGGCGGGGATGCTCAGAAAGGTCGGTTGGCTCCAGAGCAGGCTGAGCTTAGTAATCTTTGGTTTTCTGAGCGGGTTTGGCTTTGGCTGGGTCATGAATATTTGGTATATCATTGGGTTTATTCATCCCATCACCTATCAGGCTATTATCGCAGTCTATATCTCTAGCTTCTGGTTTGAATTCACCCACGCTCTTTCTACATTGATCTTTGTTTGGGCTTTGGCTAAACCCTGGATGAAAAAGCTAGAACGGGTTAAAACAAAATTCGGCTTACTGGAAAGTGAAAAAAAAGCTGATTGAACTTCGCTTAATTGAAATAATTAAAAAGTTATAGAAGGAAATCACTTCGTGGTAATAGAATATAGATATGGGTTATTC
>DATMYQ010000333.1:0-2411 GCA_035560935.1 Patescibacteria group bacterium
GCCTCCCGTCGGGCGGTTCTGGAGGCCGCGTTGCATTTGATTGAAGAAAAGGGCACCGCAAAAGGGATCACCATGGAAGCCATCGCCCGGGAAGCCGGGGTCGGAAAACAGACGCTGTACCGGTGGTGGAGCGGAACCGGCGAAATCTTTCTGGAAATTTTGCATGAACATGCTGAAGAAAAAATTGATGCAGTAGACGGCGGGAATGATTTGCGCACGTTTCTTATACGCACGTTTCAGGCGCTCAATCCGCCGGTGCGGCTGATTTTAAAAGCGGCTATGGCGGAGGCGGCACTGGACAACCGCTTTCGTGACCGGTTAGTGGCCGGATTGATTGCGCAACGGCGAGCTGTATTGGAGGAAGTGCTGCAACGGACTCCAAAGTTTTCCGGTGGAGATCACGCGACACTGATCGATTGCATATTCGGTTTTATGTGGTATCGGTTATTGTTGGACGTCGGTCCCTTAGAGAGCAATAACGGGGAAGAACTTGCCGGATTATTACTTGCTTCGTGGCCGCCGGGCCGAAAAGAACAATAATTCAAAGTATCTGAAAGCAGGAATTGTAACTTTTTTAAAGAATAGCCATATAAAGATTGGATTGCGCTGGAGAGTCAAAAATAATAGGATTTCGGCAAAGAAGCCTTTCGTACGTTTACACGGGTACGGAAGGCTTAATTATTTGTCGTTGCATTTAATGTACAAAAAAGAGTGAAATTTTGGCAAAATCATAAATCGGTATCGCAGGATTGAAGACGGTGAATGTCAAATCTCTCCGGGAGAAGGTTTATTTTAAATACTACAGGAAAAAATAAGGAATACGAGGAGGAACACCATGAAAAAAATGCTGTTGCTACTGTTGTTAATACCGACACTTCTACTGGCCGGCTGTGGCACCAAACCAGCGGAACAAGGCAATAAAGGGACAACGTCCCGGATTCCGGCGGATACGCTGGTTATCGCGATGGCTTCCGATCTGGCTACGCTGGATCCGGCGGTGACTATGGATAATGCATCGTGGAAAATTACCTATCCCTGTTATGACCGTCTGGTCAAATACAAAGTAGTGGAAGGTAAAAGCACTACGGAAGTGGAGCCGATGGCGGCCGAGTCCTGGTCGGTGAGCGAGGATGGCCGGGAATGGACATTTAAACTGCGGCAGAATGTTAAATTCCATGATGGTGCTCCGCTCAACGCGGCAGCGGTGAAATTCAGTTTTGACCGGGTCATGAAAATTCACAAGGGCCCGGCGGATTATTTTCCTACCCTCAAATCGGTTGAAGCGGTCGATGAGTTTACGGTGAAATTTGTAATGGAAAAGGCGTTTCCGCCTTTCTTGTACACGCTGGCAACCAATGCCGCCAGCATTATCAACCCGGCAGTCATGCAGCAGGAAAAGGACGGCGATATGGCCTCCGGTTATCTGGCGAACCATACCATGGGCAGTGGCGCCTATGATCTGAAAGAATGGAACAGCCAGCAGAATCTTAAATTGCAGGCGTTTGAAGGATACTGGGGCGGAACACCGGCCTTAAAAACCGTTCTGGTGCAGATTATCAAGGATGCTTCCGCGCAGCGGCTGCAACTGGAAAAAGGGGATATCGACATTGCGGAGAATATTCCGGCCGATCAGTTGGAGCCGTTAAAGGGTAAACCGGACATTCAGGTATCCGAGTATCACAGTCTGAATGCCAATCTGGTATATCTGAACAACAAGAAGGCTCCGTTGGATAATGTCAAGGTTCGTCAGGCTCTGAACTATGCGATGGATTACAATGCCATCATTCAGGGTGTGATCAAAGGAAAAGGAATTCAAATGAAGGGGCCGATTCCGGAAGGCCTGTGGGGGTACGACAAGGAACTCCAAGGTTATAGCACTAATGTGGAAAAAGCCAAACAATTGCTGACGGAAGCGGGCCTGGGACAGGGTCTTTCTCTGAAACTGCTGTATTCTGATTACAAGCCGTTTTGGGAGAGCGAAGCACTGCTGATTCAGGATAATTTGGCGAAGATCGGTGTGAAAGTGGAACTGGAAAAAGTGGCCTGGGCCACGTTGCGGGATAAGGTGGACCGGGCCGATTTCGATATCTGTCTAGGTGCCTGGAGTCCGGACTATGCCGATCCGCAGATGTTTATGACGTACCTGTATGATTCCCGCATGCAGGGGCTGGCCGGTAACCGGGCGTTTTATAAAAACGACCAGGTGGACAAACTACTGCGGGAGGCGGAACGGGTCAGTGACCAGAAAGAACGGATTGCCCTATACCAGCAGGCCCAAAAGATCGTGGTGGACGAGGCGCCTTATATTCTGTTATTCCAAAGCGATATCATGGTGGCGATGCGGAAACAGGTTCAGGGATTCGCGTTCAATCCGATGTTGGAAAACATGTACAACTTTGAAAGTATGAAGA
>DATMYQ010000334.1:0-25015 GCA_035560935.1 Patescibacteria group bacterium
TTTGATATAATAATACAGATACGAAATACAGATACGAAATCAAGAACGGGGATATATCAAAATGGCGTCGGATTCCTGATACATATTTGCCATTGAAAGAAACGGAGGGTCAGCGAATATGTTGGCTATGGGAATTGATCCAGGTACGGCCATTTGCGGCTATGGAGTCGTGGAACTGAAGGGAAGCCGTTTGATTGCGCATCATCAAGGCGCGGTGCTGACCAGTCCGTCGCTGCCAGCGGCGGAACGGCTGCAGGTGATTTATCAGGATCTGGACAAGCTGTTCAAACAGTATCAGCCGGATATTGTCGGAGTGGAACAGCTGTTTTTCAATAAAAATGTAACTACCGCTTTATCCGTCGGCCAGGCCCGCGGAGTCATTCTATTGGCAGCGGTGCAGAATTCCGTGCCTATTGTCGAGTATACTCCGCTGCAGGTGAAACAATCGGTAGTTGGTTACGGGAAAGCAACCAAGGAACAGGTGATTTTTATGACGCAACGACTTTTGAATTTGCCGGATAAACCCCATCCGGATGATGTGGCCGACGCGTTGGCCATCGCGATTTGTACGCTGCATTCCGGAAATGCACAGTTGAAAGCACGACAGGTAATGAAATCATGATTGGTTATTTGAAAGGGAACGTTTCCCATTTATTTGCCGACTATTGCTTTATTGACGTTCAGGGTGTAGGGTACCGGGTTCATATTCCGTTGTCAACCCGACAGCAGTTGTCGGTGGGAGCGACGGCGTCTTTATTCACGTATTTGAATGTGAGAGAGGACGCATTACTGTTGTTTGGCTTTTTTACAGTGGCGGAGTATGATTTATTTATGTTATTGGTTTCGGTGTCGGGAGTAGGGCCGAAAGTGGCGATGGGAATTTTGTCGGCCATTGCTCCGACGGATTTTCAGCGGGCCATAGCGCAAAAAAATTTAACCTTGCTGACCAAAATTTCCGGGATTGGCAAGAAAACCGCGGAACGGCTGATTTTAGAGCTGAAGGATAAAGTGGGGGCCGGTGATGAACTGGATTCGTTTGCCGGCGCGACGATGCCGATTAACAGCGGTGCTGCGGACGGGTCCGGCATTATGGCGGAGGCGTTGCAAGCTTTGCTTGCCCTGGGTTATAATCAATCGGAGATTATGCCGGTGCTGCGAAAAATTTCCCAGAAGAACGGAGAGTCTTCACTAACGACAGAAGATTTTATCCGGCAGGCCTTGAAAGAGTTTGCGACGGGAAGGTAACGGGAGGTAAGGTGAGTTGGAAGAACGTATCACTGCCGGCGAAGAACAAGGACCGGACGGCTGGCAATATAGCCTGCGGCCCCGGAAATTGGTAGAATATATCGGACAGGATCAGGTGAAAAATAACCTGTCAATTTTTATTCAGGCGGCGCTGGCCCGGGGCGAAGCGCTGGATCATGTGCTTTTGTACGGACCTCCGGGCTTGGGTAAAACCACGCTGGCCGGAATTATTGCCAATGAGCTGGGGGTTAATTTTCGGATCACCTCGGGACCGGCCATTGAGCGGCCGGGAGATCTGGCGGCGCTGTTAACGAATCTGGGGGAAAAAGATGTCCTGTTCATTGATGAAATACATCGCTTGTCCCGCAGTGTTGAAGAAGTTTTATATAGCGCCATGGAAGACTATGCGCTGGATATTATTATTGGAAAAGGACCCAGCGCGCGTTCCATCCGCTTAGATTTAGCGCCGTTTACCCTGGTCGGCGCCACTACCCGGGCCGGCGCTTTGGCGCCGCCGCTGCGGGACCGTTTTGGCGTGATTTCGCGGTTGGAATATTATGAGCCGGCTCATTTGGAGTGCATTGTCACCCGGGCCGCAGAAATTTTGGATATTGCCATCACTCCCCGGGGAGCCACAGAAATTGCCCAGCGTTCCCGGGGAACGCCCCGTATTGCCAACCGTTTGCTTAAACGGGTCCGCGATTATGCGCAGGTAGCCGGCGACGGCGTGATCACGGACGAGATTGCGGATAAAGCGTTGGCGATGCTGGAAGTGGATCGGCAAGGTTTGGACAAGACCGACCGCAGCATGTTGGCGGCTATTATCCAAAAATTCGGCGGCGGTCCGGTGGGTCTGGATACCCTGGCGGCTTCTATCAGTGAGGAAACGGAAACCATTGAAGATGTATATGAACCGTTTCTGCTGCAAATGGGATTTATTAACCGTACGCCGCGGGGACGGGTGGCCACGCCGGCGGCGTATACGCATATGAAGATACCTTGTAAAACCAACACGGAGCAGGAAAAATTATGGACAACATGACCAAAGAAAAAGGACATTTGTTTTTGCATATCTGCTGTGGCCCCTGTGCAGCGTATCCGCTGCAGTTTTTAAAAGAGCAGCCTGATATTCAGTCGGTTACCGGCTACTATTTCAATCCGAACATTCATCCCTATAAAGAATTTGTCCGTCGCCGGGACGCATTGCAAGTACTGGCTAAGCAGCAATCGCTGCCGCTGCAGATCAATAACAGCTATCCGCTGGAAGAATTCTTGCTGGCCGCGTTGACGGCTCCGGACGGTCGCTGCCAGTATTGCTATGAGGCCCGGTTTCGCGAAACGGCGCAGCAGGCAAAACGGCAGGGATTTGACTGTTTTTCCACCACTTTGCTGGTCAGTCCGTATCAGCAGCATGAGTTGATCAAAGAAACAGCGGAACGCATTGCCGCTGAAGAAGAGATACCCTTTTATTATCATGATTTCCGTCCCGGTTGGGCGGAAGGGGTTCGCATCAGCAAGGAATTGGATTTGTACCGTCAGCCTTACTGTGGTTGCATTATCAGTGAAAAAGAACGGTATTACAAAGCGGCCCGGGGGTGAGCCAATGTTTTCCGGTTTTGATTCTTTCGGCAAGATGTTGATGGTATTGGGAGCGTTATTATTGGTGGTGGGAGCAGTGCTGCACTTTGGGGGTAAAATCATTCCCCTGGGTCGTCTGCCCGGTGATTTTCATTGGGAACGGGGCGATTTTTCTTTCCACTTTCCGATTATTACTTCCATTTTGATCAGTTTGGTACTGACGATATTGCTTAATCTGTTTTTTCGGTGCTAATTTTAACTTTTAAGAGGGAGATATTGAGATGAAACGCTACAGCATGAATTTGATACAGTCAATATTTGCGCTGCTGATCCTGAGCGGGTATTTTTTGCTCCTGCCGTTTTACGGAACTGCTGCTGCGGCTCCGGCCCCGAAAGAACTGGCGGTATCTCTGGCTCAGGAACCGGAAATCCGGGTGGGGCTATTGACGGGGCAAAAGAAGGTAGTGGTGTCAGCCAATGCAGAATTTGGCCTGTTTGACGCAGAAAAGAGGGGTGATGCAAAAACTCCTCCCAAGTTTATTATCAAATATGCAGCGTCCACTCCGGTAGAAATCACTATGGATGCATCAGGTGTTCTAATAAATGGCAAGTCTCTGGGCGTCCGGAAACTGGGGATGGCTTTGCAGGAAGCGCCAACGGTGCAAGGCTACAAGGATTACTGCCTGGAGGTCAATAAGAAACCGTATCGGGGTGAGCTGGAAGTTTTTCCAGTGAAAAACGACAATCTGTTTACATTAGTAAATATTTTGCCGTTGGAACAATACCTGTACGGAATTTTGCCGAAAGAAATGTCACCGGATTGGCCGCTGGAAACGTTAAAAGCGCAGGCTGTCGCCGCCCGGACTTACGTGATGTACAATTTGCGGCGACATCAGGCAGACGGCTATAATGTCTGCGCTACGACAGATTGTCAGGTATACGGCGGCAACGAAACGGAAGATTTCCGTTCCAGCCGAGCGGTCAATGATACCAAAGGTCAGGTATTGGCTTACCGGGGGCAGCTGATTTCTGCACCGTTTCATGCCAGTTCCGGCGGTTATACGGAAGACGTGGAAAATGTATGGGCCTATCATTTACCCTATTTGCGGTCAGTGGAAGATGCAGAAAAAAATTGGTCTGGTGCCCGTTGGGACCGGAAAATTAGTGCCCGGGAATTGACCCAGCTGGTGGAAAAATCAGGGCAGAAGCTGGGGAAAATAAAAGCACTGGAACTTTCCCCGCTGCATTGGCCGGTAACTGGGGTTCCGGACCGAACTAATTCCGGACGAGTGAAGGTGTTTCGCCTGAATGGCGCCAACGGCAGCGTTGAACTTACGGGAAGAAAACTAAGGGCCTTGCTGAATTTGCCCAGTACGCTGCTGGATATTCAAGTAACGCCTGCCGGTAAAACGATTGCGGCAGGGGCATCACATGCGGCGGTGCAAAATGTGTCTAGTGAAGAAGATATTTTCGTGATCAATGGTTACGGACGAGGCCACGGTGTCGGTTTGGCGCAATGGGGTGCGCGCTTGATGGCGGAAAAAAATGCCACTGCGGGAACGGAATATTTTCACACCATTCTGCACCACTATTATCAGGATGTGAGTATTATTAAGCTGTACTAATATGGAGGAGTCACCTGTTTATGCACTTATCCGAATTCGATTATCATTTGCCGGAGGAACTGATTGCGCAGCATCCCAGCGAACCGCGGGACAGCTCGCGGTTAATGGTGTTAAAACGCAACGCTGAGATAGAGCATCGCAAATTTACCGATATACTGGACTACTTGCAACCGGGCGACACGCTGGTGTTTAATGATACCCGGGTTATTCCGGCCAGGCTGCTGGGCGTCAGGGAAGAGACGGGCGCGAAAGTGGAAGTTTTTTTGTTGCATCAGTTAGCGGAGGGAGAATGGGAAACCCTGGTGAAGCCCGGAAAAAAGGCCCGTCCGGGAACCCGAATTCTCTTCGGCGACGAATTGCAGGCGGAAATTTTAGATACTACTGAATTTGGCGGACGGCGGGTCCGGTTCCATTACCAGGGTATTTTTAACGAAATTCTTGATCGGCTGGGAGAGACCCCATTGCCGCCGTATATTACGGAAAAATTGGCGGACAGTGAACGGTACCAGACCGTGTATGCCCGGGCCAGAGGTTCTTCCGCCGCACCCACCGCCGGACTTCATTTTACGCCGGAGCTGATGGCGGCCATGAAAGGGAAAGGGATTCAGCTGGCTTTTGTTACGCTGCACGTGGGCCTGGGGACGTTTCGCCCGGTAAAGGAAGGTAATATTGAAGATCATGTGATGCACCGGGAGTTCTATTCCGTGCCGGTGGCAACGGCGGAAATGGTGAATAAAGCGAAATCAGCCGGCAACCGGGTTATCGCCGTGGGAACCACTTCCGTACGAACGCTGGAAACCGCCGGCGCAGGCGGAACACTGCAGGCGGGTAGCGGCTGGACGGAGATTTTCATCTATCCCGGATATTTGTATCAAATGGTGGATGCGCTGATTACCAATTTTCATTTACCTAAATCCAGCCTGTTAATGCTGGTGAGCGCGCTTTCCAGCAGGGAATTTATTTTTAACGCCTATCAGGAGGCGGTTAAAGAAAAATATCGTTTTTTCAGCTTTGGCGATGCGATGTTGATTTTATAGAATAGGCAAGAATTGAAAGGGAGGCCAGCGTTTTGGCAGTCAGATATGAACTCTTGAAGCAATGCCCGCAGACCGGAGCACGGGCGGGGCGGCTTCATACACCTCACGGTGTCATTGAGACACCTGTATTTATGCCGGTGGGTACTCAAGCCACGGTAAAAGCGATGTCCCCGGACGAATTAAAAGCGATGAACGCCGGTATCATTCTTAGTAATACCTATCATCTCTATTTGCGGCCGGGACATGATCTGGTGGCGGAAGCCGGCGGTCTGCACCGCTTTATGAACTGGGACCGGGCTATTTTAACCGACAGCGGCGGTTTTCAGGTTTTTAGTCTGGGACCGTTGCGCAAAATTACGGAAGAGGGCGTTACGTTTCGTTCGCATATCGACGGCTCCAAACACTTTCTTTCGCCGGAAAAAGCGACGGAAGTTCAAATGGCGCTGGGGGCGGATATTGCGATGGCCTTTGACGAATGCGTGCCTTACCCGGCGGAATTTGACTACGCCCGCAAGTCAACCGAAAGAACGAGCCGCTGGGCGGAGCGCTGCTTAAAGGCGCACAGCCGGCCGGATCAGGCGCTGTTCGGCATTGTGCAAGGCGGAATGTATAAGGAATTGCGGACGCGCAGCGTCAATGATCTGGTGGCGATGGACTTTCCCGGATACGCCATTGGCGGCTTGAGCGTTGGCGAACCCAAGCCTTTGATGTACGAATTGCTGGAACATACAACGCCGCTGCTGCCGACGAATAAACCCCGCTATCTGATGGGGGTGGGGACGCCGGACTGCTTGGTGGAAGGCGTAATGTACGGTATTGATATGTTTGACTGCGTGTTCCCGACCCGGGTGGGGCGCAATGGCACGGTAATGACGCGTGAAGGACGCCTGGTTGTAAAGAATGCCGAATTCGCCAGAGATTTCCGGCCCATTGATCCGGATTGCGACTGCTATACCTGCCGGAATTTTTCCCGGGCGTATATCCGGCATTTGCTGAAGACCGAAGAAATTTTCGGGCTGCGTTTGACGACGACGCATAATCTGCATTTTTTAATTCAATTTATGTCCCGGATGCGCCAAGCTATTTTAGAAGACCGTTTTCCGGCCTTCCGCAGCGAATTTTTGCATCAATATCAGCGCTCATAAAGAGGAATTAGCGGAAACGTGTGGAATATAACGCCTAGTGTATCAGTAAAGGAGGTGAATCAATTTGAATATTTCACCGGAAATTCTACAAGCAATTCAGGCCTCATGGCCGATCGTGCTCATGGGTGTCATTTTTTATTTCCTCTTGTACCGGCCTCAGAAAAAAGAGCAGCAAAAACGTGCCAGTTTGCTGAACAGCCTGAAAAAGGGTGATAAAGTGGTGACTATTGGCGGTTTGCACGGCGTTATTGTCAGCATAAACGAAAAAACTGCAGTTTTACAAGTGGCTGAAAAAGTGGAATTGGTATTCTCCCGCAGTGCAATCAGCGGTTTTCAAAATGCTGCTAAAACCGAAGAAAAATAACAGCGGAGGAAGTGGATACAGCGATGATCAATCCCAACGCAAAACAGGAACTGCGGCGCAGCACCCGGAAAGTACGGCGCGCCATGAGCAAGGAAGAAATCACCGAGCAAAGCGCCCGGCTGGTTAACCATTTGTTGAACTGGAAACCGTATCAGGAGGCGCAAACCGTCATGATGTTTTTGGCGATGCCTGACGAGCCTCATCTGGAAGAAGCGATCAAACAGGCCTGGGCGCAGGGTAAGACCGTCTGCGTTCCCTTTATGCATGAAACTCCGGGTATGATGGATGCGGCGTTGATCCGTTCCTTTGACGACCTGATCGTCGCCCAGTACGATCTATTGGTTCCCAATCCGGCAACCCTGAAGTTGGTGGATCCGGCGGAACTGGATCTGATTGTAGTGCCTGGTGTGGCCTATGACCGTACGGGAAACCGCTTGGGCATGGGCGCCGGTTTCTATGACCGGTTCCTGCCCAAAGCCACTAAGGCAAAATTGATCGGGGCCGCCTGGTCGAAACAAATTTTTGAAGATGTTCCCGTTGATCCCCACGATTGCCAGGTTGGCTGCCTTCTCACGGAAGAAGGCGTTATTGCCTGCTGCGAGTGCAGTGTAAAGAGTTAAAAGCTATAAGCGGCCAGGGCCGTATTGATCGGAAAACAGTTGTAAAAAGGGGAAGAGCGAGGACCGTTTGTCGGTCAGCGGTTCTTCCCTTTACTACTGTGAATGGGATAAGTCTTACGTAGAAGCGCCTGTTTTATTGACATTTTTGTTCTATTACAGCTATAATTATCTGTGTTCATAAGCTAACGAACGCAAATGAAATGGATGAAGATTGGGGGAGAGTTTGTTGAGGTGGGGGAATTTAACTAAATTTTTAGTGGTAGCCCTGGCCATTCTGGCGGTTGCCGGTTACTATATGTCACCGCTGGCGTTATCCATTAAACAGGGTCTGGATTTACAGGGCGGAACGCATGTTGTAATGCAGGCCGAAGATACTCCGGAGGCCAAAGTTGACGAGGACGCGATGCAGCGGGTTGCAAAAATCCTGGAGCGTCGGGTAAATGAGCTGGGTCTGACGGAACCGATCATTCAACGGCAGGGAGATCGTCGGATTATCGTGGAATTGCCGGGCGTTAAAGACCCGGAGAAAGCGATTGAAATGCTGGGTCAAACGGCGTTGCTGGAGTTCCAGGACGAGAGTGGCGCTACGGTGATGACGGGTAAGGATCTCAAAGACGCCAAAGCGCAAATTGATCAGTCCAACCAGCATTTGGTGGCGTTGGAGTTTTCGGATGAGGGCGCCAAGAAGTTTGCCAGCCTGACCATGCAAAATGTGGGCCGGAAAATTTCGATTCTGTTGGATAAAAAAGTACTGACCAGTCCCACGGTGCAGGAAGCCATTACCGGCGGCAAAGCGGTGATTACCGGCAACCGGTCGATGGATGAAGCGCAGCGGTTAGCGATTCTACTGCGTTCCGGCGCGCTGCCGGTTAAAGTGGAAATCATGGAAACCAGAACCGTAGGACCGACGCTGGGCCAGGATTCCAAAGACAAAAGCATGCAGGCCTTTGTGATCGGTATTGTTGCCATTGTTGTGTTTATGTTGCTGTTTTACCGGTTGTCTGGTTTAGTGGCTAATATTTCTTTGGTGCTTTATGTGTTATTGTTGCTGGTGGCCATGAAAATGCTGAACGCAACGCTGACATTGCCGGGTATTGCCGGTATTATTTTGTCCATGGGTATGGCCGTGGATGCCAACGTATTGATTTTTGAACGTTTTAAAGAAGAATACCGGTCGGGTAAGACCTTGCGCGCAGCTATGGACGCTGGCTTTAACCGTGCTTTTGCCACGATTTTAGACTCGAATGTAACAACGTTACTGGCGGCTGTGGTGCTGTTCTTTTTGGGCGCCGGCCCCATCAAGGGTTTTGCCATCACATTGGGATTGGGCATTATTCTCAGCATGTTCACGGCGATCACTGTTACTCGCTTCATGCTGAAAATGCTGATGAACGCCAATCTGGTCAAAAGCGGCAAAATTTTTGGGGCATAGGAGGTGAACAATATGAAATTTGATATTATCGGCAAACGCTATTGGTGGTTTGCTTTATCTATTCTGATTCTGATTCCGGGTCTGATTTCCATGGCAACCCAGGGATTCAATCTGGGCATCGACTTTACTGGCGGCACTTTACTGGACTTAAAGCTTGCCCGGCCCGTGGCTGTGGAAGAAGTTCGTGATGCTTTAAAGTCCACTCATTTGGAAAATAGTACGATTCAGCTTGCTTTATCCGGTCAGGGCGACAAATCCGCCAACGTATTTATCCGTACCCGGGTGCTAAGTGAAACGGAACGTAAAGACACTTTACAGGTTTTGGAACAAAAACTGGGATCTTTCGAGATTCTCCGGATTGAGAAAGTGGGAGCGACGATCGGCTCCGAACTGACCCGCAACGCGATTTTGGCATTGCTGGTGTCCTGGCTGCTGATGATCTGTTATATCACCTACCGTTTTGAGTTCAAGTTTGGAGTTTCCGCGATCATAGCTCTGGTGCATGATATTTTTATCGTAATGGGGATTTTCTCCATATTGCAGAAGGAGATTGACGCCTCCTTCGTAGCCGCCATATTGACAATCGTGGGTTATTCCATCAATGACACCATTGTCATTTTTGACCGTATCCGGGAAAATTTAAAAACTCACCGGAAAACCGAAAGCTTCAGCGACATGGTCAATCGCAGCATTTGGCAGACCATGACCCGTTCCATCTATACGGTGCTGACGGTGTTGTTCGCAACATTTGCGTTGTATTGGTTCGGTGGTGAAACCACTAAAAACTTCTCGCTGGCCCTGCTGATTGGTTTTGCCAGTGGCGCCTATTCCTCCATTTTCAACGCCAGCCCGATTTGGGTTACGTTAAAGGAATTTGAAGCGAAACGCCGGCTGGAAGCAAAAAAAGGCAACGCATAATAAAAACTTTCTATTTGGCATTGGCGAGTCCGGGGAGTCACCCCGGACTTTTCCTGTGTTTGCGGCGGGTAATAGATTGAATAAAATGTAACATACCTATCGATTTATGCTGAAGAAGGCAGGAAAAACTGTTAATCTTCTCGAATAGTAACTAACTGGGTTAAATGATATGCCGGATGCGGTGAAACCCTTGAAAAATACGCTGATTAATTCAAAGTGCAAGAGAATGGAATGGTGTAATGGCTAATCAACCCAAAAGATGGCGTTTTCATCCCCTTCATCAGGATATCATGGAGCGGTTGCAGCACGAGTTGGGAATCTCTGCGACAATCGCCCGTTTGCTGGTCAACCGGGGGATTTTGGAACTGGCGGATGCCCGTATTTTTTTATCCGGTGATACGACCAATCTGTTCGATCCTTTTTTGTTAAAAGACATGGCCGCAGCGGTTACCCGCATAGCCCAGGCGATTGAAAATCAGGAACCGATTACGGTATACGGTGATTATGATGTGGATGGCGTTACGGCCTGTTCGCTGCTTTGCAAAACCCTGACCCGGCTTAAGGCCAGGGTGAACTACTATATTCCGGAGCGGCAGAGCGAAGGCTACGGGCTGAATTCAGAAGCGCTGAATTCGCTGCAATGTTCTGGAGTCACTTTGGTGATCACCGTGGACTGCGGAATCAGCAGCGTGGAAGAAATTTGCGCCTGCAAAGATCTGCTGGATATTATTGTTACGGATCATCATCAGCCGCCGGCGCAGCTGCCGCCCGCTTACGCCATAATCAACCCCAAACAATCGGATTGCCTTTACCCGGACAAAGACTTGGCGGGAGTGGGCGTGGCGTTTAAACTTTGCCAGGCGCTTTGGCGTCATTATCATAATGCGGATGCTCTGTTCACCGATGATTTGGATTTGGTGGCCGTGGGCACGGTGGCGGATATCGTTCCGTTGCGCGGCGAAAATCGCATTTTGGTGAAATCCGGGCTGAAACAGCTGAGCGATACTCAAAATTTAGGCTTAAAAGCTTTGAAAGAAGTTTGTGGTTTAACCGGCAAAACCGTGGATAGCGGACATGTAGGGTTTGCCATTGGCCCGCGGCTGAATGCAGCCGGCCGGGTGAATGTCGCTTCTGCCGGCGTAGAATTGCTGCTGACAGAAGACGCTGCCGTTGCAGAATCCATTGCCCGCCAACTGGACCAGGAAAATACCAGCCGCCAGCTCATTGAGAAGGAAATCCTGCAGGCGGCGCAAGATCAGCTTCGCTCCGTGGATGTCCAGGCGGCCAAAGTCCTCGTGGTTTTTGGTGAAGGCTGGCATTCCGGCGTAATAGGGATTGTGGCTTCCCGATTGGTGGAACGTTATTACCGGCCGGTCATTTTAATCAGCGTGGACCAGGGAATCGGCAAAGGTTCCTGCCGCAGCATCACCGGTTTTGACATGGTGCAGGCGTTGACAGAGTGCCAGGATATATTGATAAAGTTCGGCGGACACCGGCAAGCGGCCGGTTTGACTATTGCCGCGGAGAATATTCCGGCGTTGCGTCAACGGCTGGAAGGAATTGCCGGGGAACGGCTTGCTGAGGCTGACTATATTCCGGAATTAAAAGTGGATGCTTACCTGCCGCTGCAAGAGATTCGTCCGGAACTGCTGGAACAGTTGGCGGTACTGGCGCCTCACGGCGCGGGCAATCCAGCGCCGCTGTTTGCTGAGCGGGCGTTGCCGCTGGCGGATGTACGAACGCTGGGGCAGGAACAGAAGCACTTGAAGCTGCAGCTGGGAGCCGATTTTTTTACAGAGGTAAAAGATATCGTGGCTTGGAATATAGGGGCGATGGCCGGAGAAATCCAAAACTATCCGGCGGTGGATTTGGTATTTTCGCCTCAGTATAATGAATGGCGGGGCAAAAAGACGATACAGCTTCAGGCCAGGGATCTCAGAAGCGCGACGCTTATTCCGGAGACAGAACGGCCGGACCGTACGCTGGTGGGCGGGATCTACCTGCTGCTGAAAGAATTTCACAAGGCTTCGTCGCCGACGGGTAATCTGATTGACGGTCTTACCAAAGGGCTGCAGGAAAAATATCAATTGAAGCCGGCCCTGTCAAATTTGCTGGCCGGACTGCAGGTGTTGGCCGAAGTCGGTCTGCTGTCCGTTCAACTCAGTGAACCTGCTGAAATAACGGTGCAACTTCGGCCAGCGCCGCCGAAAAAACTGGATTTGTGCGCTTCGGCCACTTTCCGTAGCGGCTTGATGGAACCGGGCGCGCTGTTTGACGCTTCAAGGTCAGTGAAAATAAAGGAGAGTAATGATGATGCGTGACTATAAAACACTGATTCGAAATATCCCTGACTATCCGACACCGGGTATCCAGTTTAAAGATGTGACGACTTTAATGAAAGATGGTCCGGCTTTCCGGCAGGCTATTGATTTTCTCGTAGATGCCTTTCGGCAGACGCCCGTTGATGTGGTATTAGGGCCGGAAGCACGGGGCTTTGCTGTGGGGGCGCCTGTAGCGTACGCTCTCGGGGCCGGTTTTGTTCCTGTCCGTAAACCCGGCAAACTGCCGGCCGCCACGCTGACTTATGAGTATGAACTGGAATATGGCAAAGATACATTGGAGATTCATACGGATGCTGTTACTCACGGCAGCCGGGTGTTAATTGTGGACGATTTGCTGGCTACGGGCGGAACGACCCGCGCCACCGTCAACATGGTGGAAAGCCTGGGGGGAACAGTGGTTGGGTTAGGATTTTTAGTTGAATTGTCCTTTCTTAACGGGCGTGATTATTTTAAGGATTATCCCATCGCCACATTGATCACCTATTGAAGGAAACAAAAAATTTATATATAGTGAAATCGTTTGGATCAGAATGGAATTAGCACATGAGAAATATGACATTATGAAACAATGGGTGAAGGTCGCGACAGGAGTGGAAACAGATGGGATCGAAGCAGGATGCACGCATCGAGGCGATTATCAAACAAATTAAGACATATCAGCCTGATGCTCCTGTGGCGTTGGTGCAAAAGGCGTATCAATACGCCCGGGATGCTCACGCGGGTCAGTTTCGGGTGTCAGGCGAAGAATATATCTGTCATCCGGTAGGCGTTGCGCAGATCCTTACGGACTTGCAGATTGACGCCGTGACGATCTGCGCCTGTCTTTTGCACGATGTTGTGGAAGATACGAAAGTGTCGTTGGAAAATATTGAAAAAGAATTCAGTAAAGAGATTGCCATGCTGGTAGATGGTGTCACCAAGCTGAGTAAGATAGAGTATAAATCAAAAGAAGAGCATCAACTGGAAAATTATCGGAAAATGTTTTTGGCGATGGCCAAAGACATTCGGGTTGTATTGATAAAACTGGCGGACCGGTTGCACAATATGCGTACGCTGAAATATATGGCACCGCATAAGCAGCAGGAAATAGCCAAAGAGACTATGGAAATTTTTGCCCCGCTGGCCCATCGCCTGGGGATTTCCAATATCAAATGGGAACTGGAAGACCTGGCGTTTCGTTATCTGGAACCGGAAAAGTATTATGTGCTGGTGGAACAGGTCAAACAAAAGCGCAAAGAACGGGAAAAGATTATTAACGATGCCATCCATATCATGAACGAGCGACTGGCCGCCATGGGTATTAAGGCGGAAATCCAGGGCCGGCCGAAACATTTTTACAGCATTTTTCGTAAAATGCAGAAAAACTATAAAAAAGATGTCAGTGAAATTTATGATCTGTCCGCGGTGCGGATCATCGTGGATACTGTGAAAGACTGCTATGGCGCGCTGGGAATTGTTCATTCCTTATGGAAGCCGCTGCCGGGCCGGTTCAAAGACTATATCGCCGTCCCCAAAAGCAATATGTACCAGTCGCTGCATACCACGGTCATCGGTACGTCGGGCCAGCCGCTGGAAATACAGATTCGTACGCTGGAGATGCACCGTATTTCCGAACATGGGATCGCGGCGCATTGGAAGTATAAAGAAGGAGGCAAGGAAACGCCTAAAATTTCCGGCGGCAACAAGGATTTTGAAGAAAAGCTCTCCTGGCTGCGACAGTTGATGGAGTGGCACAAAGACCTCCGGGATCCCCGCGAATTCATTGAAACGGTGAAACTGGATGTTTTTGCGGATGAAGTGTTTGTGTTCACCCCCAAAGGCGATGTGGTGGATTTGCCGGCGGGTTCGGTTCCCATTGATTTTGCCTACAGGATTCACACGGATGTGGGAAACCGCTGCATAGGAGCCAAGATAAACGGACGAATTGTTCCGCTGGAACATACCTTGTCTAACGGGGATATTGTGGAAATCATCACCGCCAAACAGGGCAACGGTCCCAGCCGGGACTGGCTGAATATTGTCGGGTCTTCTGAATCCCGCAACAAAATCCGTTCCTGGTTTAAAAAAGAAAAGCGGGAAGAAAATATTATCAAAGGCCGTGAACTGGCGGAGAAAGAAAGCAAACGCCTGGGCTATGAGTGGAAAGAACTGACGAGGGGCGAACGGCTGGAAGAGTTCCTGCGCCGGATGAATGTGGCCACCGAAGAGGATTTATATGCTTCTCTGGGCTACGGCGGCCTGACGCTTCACGGCATCATGACCAAACTGATTGAGAGCCTGAAGCGGGAGCAAAAAGGGTCTGCTCCCGCAGATTTGGCGACGCAAATTGCCGAGTTGAAGCCGAAACGCACCAAGAGCAAGGACAGTCACGGAGTTTTGGTCAAAGGCGAGTCAGGAGTTATGGTACGGCTGGCCCGCTGCTGCAATCCTGTTCCTGGCGACGAAATTGTCGGTTTTATTACCCGGGGGCGCGGCGTGTCTGTGCATCGGGCGGATTGCGCCAACATTCTCAATAACCGGGAAGAATATGAACGGGTCATTGAAGTGTCCTGGGATGTTACCACCGGCAATCTGTACAAGGTGACGGTGGAAATCTCCGGAATGGACCGGCCCAACTTATTGTCCGATATCATGATGATTACTGCCGACAGCAAGACCATGATCAGCACGATTAACGCCCGGGTGCAAAAGAACAAAGCCGTATCCATGACCTTAAGCATGGATATCGGGGATTTGAATCAACTGGAATTATTGATGACTAAAATTCGGCGGGTGAAGGATGTATTTTCGGTTCATCGCCTGACGCAGTCCATGGGAGGCGGCACATGAGAGCAGTGGTACAGCGGACGGATTCTTCCAGCGTTCGGGTGGAGGGGGAAGAAATCTCCCGCATTGACGCCGGGCTCACTGTATTGCTGGGCGTGGGCGACGGCGATACGGAAGCGGATGCCCGTTATTTGGCGGATAAAATCCCCAATTTGCGGATTTTTCCGGATGAAGCGGGAAAAATGAACCGCTCCTTGCTGGATACCGGTGGCGCGTTGCTAGTGGTATCCCAGTTCACACTATACGGAGATTGCCGTAAAGGGCGGCGCCCGGGGTTTGATAAAGCGGCGTCTCCGGCAGTGGCGGAAGCGTTATACGAAACCTTCGTGGATTTTTGCCGACAGATGGGGATAGCGGTGTCCTGCGGGCGTTTTCAGACGGAGATGGTGGTCTCTTTGGACAATCACGGACCGGTAACGCTGCTGTTGGACAGCCGGCGTGAATTTTAAAATGAGGTGATTAATTATGAAAGTAATCAAAATGGAAGTAGGTCATTTGGGAACCAATTGCTATATCGCCTATTGCGAACAGACGCAAAAAGCCGTTGTGATTGATCCCGGCAGTAACGGAAACGAACTTTTAGCGCTACTGCAGCGGGAGAATTTAACGGTGGAATATATTATCAATACCCACGGCCATGCCGACCACATTGGCGCCAACGATCAGTTGAAGGCGGCAACGAAAGCGCCGGTGCTGATTCATAAGGAAGACGCCGGAATGCTGACCAGTGCGCATCGTAATTTATCGGCCTTTATTGGCGGTGGTTTTGAAGTGGCCGCCGGTGACCGGCTACTGGAAGAAGGGGATGTCATTGAATGCGGCAGTTTACGGCTGAAAGTCATCCATACGCCGGGGCACACTCCCGGGGGGATTTGTCTGCTGGCCGGTGATGTGCTATTTTCGGGAGATACGCTGTTTGCGGAATCGATTGGACGGACTGATTTTCCCGGTGGGTCTTATAAAGCGTTGATTCAGAACATTAAAGAGAAGTTGATGATCCTGCCGGATGACGTGAAAGTGTGTCCGGGACATGGACCGGATACGACCATTGGCTGGGAACGGAAAATGAATTCCTTCATTGCTTGAGATCAAAACAACCGTGTGATTCATGATTTTATGCAAAGACAGGTGAAGAAAAATGTCCATTCAAATGGCGGATTTACGGAGTAAACTGAGAGAAAAACAGTATAAGTTGACCCCCCAGCGACAGATTGTGCTGCAGGTATTTATCGACCATCCGGAAGAACATTTAAGCGCGGAAGATGTTCACATGATTTTACGGCAAAACGCCAACGACACCGGACTGGCCACCGTGTACAGGTCGTTGGAATTGCTCAGCGAGCTGGAAATATTGAAAAAGATGGATTTTGGCGACGGCCGCAGCCGTTATGAGATCAATGAGAAGGGTTCCTGCCATCAGCACCATCATTTGATTTGCCTGGCCTGCGGTAAAGTTTTAGGGTTTGCCGACGATCTGCTGGATACTCTGGAAGCGACCATCTCGCGGGACAGTAATTTTCAAATTGTGGACCACCAGGTGAAATTCTTTGGCTACTGTCAGGAGTGTGGGGACCATGACAAAGATTAAGCGTTATCGTTTGGCGGAAGATTTGGTCGCCGCTTATGCCGGTGTTGATGTATCCCGGGCGGTTCGGGACATGATGCTGCTGTTTGGCGTGCATCCGGCCACCGAGGCGGAAAGTTTCGCCGGCAATTCACCGGAAGAGGGCGATGTAACCGTACATTGCCGGATTCATATTGATGGCGGACAGGTTACTGTCTGGACCCGGTTGAATTACCGGCAGTCCGACGGCAGCGCCGGCCGGATCGAGAAGGAAGAAATGGCTGTTTGTGACGGTGAAGACATCATTACGGCAGTACGTCGCCTGATCCGGCTCAACATATTGCGCAGCATGCGGACTCTGACCGGCTGCAATACCGGTCCCTGGGGAATTCTGCATGGAGTTAGGCCCACGAAGATCATTCATCGGTTGCTGGACCGTGGCTTTGATTCCGGACAAATTCTGCAAAGCCTGCAAAACGATTATGATATTGATGAGGCCAAAGCCCAGCTGATTTTGGAAATTGCCCGGCGGCAGCGGGATTTTTTGCCGCAGGCCGCGGATACTGACCGAAAAATCAGCATTTACGTGGGGATTCCTTACTGCCCGTCCCGTTGCCTGTACTGTTCTTTTCCTTCCCAGGTGTTGCCGGAATGTCACGAGCCGGTAGAAAAATATCTAGCGGCCATTGAAAAGGACATGGAAGAGGCCCGACGGCTTATTTCCGCTCATCAACTGCAAGTGCAATGCGTCTATCTCGGGGGCGGGACACCCACCAGCTTAAATGGCGGCGACTTTTCCCTATTGCTGGAACAAGTGAAAAAATCCTTTGTCACATCCGCCACCCAAGAATTTACCGTAGAAGCCGGCCGGCCGGACAGCCTGAATGCAGAAAAGATCCAGACGCTGAAGCAGGCGGGCGTGAACCGGGTCAGTATCAACCCCCAGACCATGCAGCAGGGGACATTGGATCACATTGGCCGCCAACATACCGTGGAAGACATCGTCCGGGCGTTCCATCAGATCCGATCCGCCGGCATTCCCGTGATTAATATGGATATTATCGCCGGTCTGCCCGGCGAGACGGAACAGGATATTCGCGATACGATGGAACGGCTGAAAGAATTGCAGCCGGATAATGTAACGGTACATACGCTGGCCTTAAAGCGCGGTTCGCGGTTGATGGATGAATTGGAGCAGCACCCGTTGCCGGGGGAGCAGACTACGGTGAAAATGCTGGCTATTGCGGCGGATTACGCAAAAAATATGGGAATGGTTCCCTATTATCTTTATCGGCAAAAGCGCATGGCCGGTAATCTGGAAAATGTCGGCTATTGCCACCCGGGGGCGGAATGCCTTTATAATATGAATATCATGGAAGAGCGGCAAACGATTCTCGGCATCGGACCCGGGGCGGGAACCAAGGCGGTCCAGACCGGCGTCTGGAGTTTGCAGAGCTGCTATCACGCCAAAGATGTTCAATCCTATATAAAAAATCTGGATGTGTACATATCCGAGCGCGCCCGGCTGTTAAACGGACTGTACCATGGCTAAGGGGAGGAAACAGCATGTTGATCAGTGTTCCTAAAGGAACCAAGGATATTTTGCCGGATACCAGCGGTTATTGGCAATATTTAGAACAAACGGCCCGGGAGGTTTGCCGGAGCTATGCCTATCAGGAAATTCGCACCCCGATTTTTGAACATACCGAACTGTTTCTACGGGGAATCGGTGAAACGACGGATATTGTCGCCAAAGAAATGTATACCTTTGTTGACAAAGGGGACCGGAGCGTAACTCTGCGGCCGGAAAATACGGCGGCGGTGGTTCGTGCGTTTATTGAGCATAAATTGTATGCTTTGCCGCAACCGACGAAGCTTTTTTATATCGGTCCGATGTTCCGCTATGATAAACCGCAGGCGGGACGCTACCGTCAGTTTCACCAATTCGGCGCGGAAGCAATCGGCGCTGCGGGACCGGCGGTGGACGCCGAAATGATTTTGCTGGCGGTGCAGTTGTGCCAGAAACTGGGGCTCAATGAACTTAAACTGTATCTGAATTCCGTGGGCTGCCCCAACTGCCGTCCGGTTTACCGGGAAAAACTCCAGGATTTTCTCCGTGATAAATTACCGCAGCTGTGCGGTGACTGCCAGTCACGCTTTGATAAAAATCCATTGCGGATTTTAGACTGCAAAAACGAAAAATGCAATCAGCTTTCCCAGGGAGCGCCCCATATCGCCGACTGCCTGTGCCCGGAGTGTTCCGGCCATTTTACCGGTTTGCAAACTCTACTGACTGCAGCGGGAGTGGATTTTGTGCTGAATCCGCGTCTGGTTCGCGGATTGGATTATTATACGAAGACGGCGTTTGAAATTCAGTATACGCCGTTGGGAGCGCAAAGCGCGGTCTGCGGCGGCGGACGTTATGACGGTCTGATTGCCGAATGCGGCGGACAGCCCACACCGGGGATTGGGTTTGCCATGGGGCTGGAACGAATTTTACTGGCTCTGGAAAAACAAAATCTGTTCCCGGAAATTTCCACGGCGATCGACTTGTTTGTGGCGCCGATGGATCAAGCCGCCCAGCCTTTGGGCCTGAAACTGATGACTGACCTGCGCCGGTCGGGACTGACCTGTGACATGGATTACATGAACCGCAGTCTGAAAGCGCAGATGAAATATGCTAATAAATATCCGGCCCGTTTTGTCGCCATCATTGGTGAAGAAGAAGTCACCCAAAACAAGGTCATGTTGAAAAATATGACCAGCGGTGAGCAGCAGTTGGTGGATCTGGACGCGGTACGGCAGATGATGGAAGAGGGGAAGGATAAAGAATGACAGACAGCAGTGTTACCGAATTGGGGGCAGAGATAAAAAATATAGCCCTCGAAACCATGCAGGGCTTAAAACGAACTCATGCTTGTTCCGTATTGAGTGAAGCCAATGACGGACAGGAAGTGGTATTGTGCGGCTGGGTATCCCGTCGCCGGGACCATGGCGGCCTGATTTTTATTGATTTAAGAGACCGTTCCGGTTTTGTCCAGATCGTATTTTCTTCCGACGTGTCGGCGGATACCTTTGCCAAGGCTGAAAGCGTACGTAGCGAATACGTGCTGGCGGTGAAAGGGACTGTGCGGCTTCGTTCCGAGGAGACGGTGAATCCCAACATTGAAACCGGGCGTATTGAAGTATACGGCAGTGAACTGCGAATTTTGAACGCTGCCAAAACGCCGCCTTTTTATATTCAGGACAATATTGACACCGATGAATTGCTGCGTCTGAAATACCGCTACCTGGATCTGCGGCGGCCGGAAATGCAGAAAGACCTGGTGCTACGGCACAAAATCACTAAAGCCATGCGGGATTTCCTGGACAACAATCAGTTTGTGGAAATTGAAACCCCAATTCTGACCAAGAGCACGCCGGAAGGGGCCCGGGACTATCTGGTGCCCAGCCGTGTTAATCCCGGCAAATTTTACGCGCTGCCGCAATCGCCGCAGATCTATAAGCAATTGCTGATGGTGGCCGGAATGGAACGTTATTTCCAGCTGGCGCGTTGTTTCCGTGATGAAGACTTGCGGGCCGACCGTCAGCCGGAATTTACCCAGCTGGACATTGAAACGTCCTTCCTGGACCGGGACGAACTGCTGACGATGATGGAAGAATTAATCGCGCATATTTTCCGGACCACGGTGGGCATCGAAGTTCCGACGCCTTTTGTCCGGATGAGCTATGACGAAGCAATGGGTCGCTATGGTTCGGATAAACCGGATCTGCGGTTTGACATGGAACTGGTGGACCTTTCCGGCATTGTCCGGGACAGCGGCTTTAAGGTGTTCGACTCGGTTGTCGCCGCCGGCGGTCAGGTGAAAGCCATTAACGTCAAAGGCGCCGCCAATCTGCCGCGTCGGGAGCTGGACGGCTTGGTGAAATATGTATCCATTTACGGAGCCAAAGGCTTAGCCTGGATTTGCTACACGGAAGAGGGGCTGAAATCCCCTATTACCAAATTCTTCAGTGAAGAAACCCTGTCCGCCATTAACAGCGCCGTCGGCGCACAAACCGGCGACCTGGTGATGTTTGTGGCGGACAAACCGTCGGTTGTGGCGGCGGCCTTGGGGAACTTGCGCCTGGAAATGGCCCGCCGTCTGGAACTAATTGATCCGGAGAAACTGTCGTTCCTCTGGGTAGTGGATTTCCCCATGTTTGAATACGATGCCGACACCAAACGCTGGGTAGCCATGCACCATCCGTTCACTTCTCCCCGGGACGAGGATGTTCCGTTCCTGGACACGGATCCCGGACGCATTAAAGCCAAAGCGTATGACATGGTACTAAACGGAGTGGAACTGGGCGGCGGCAGCCTGCGGATTTACAACCGCAGCCTGCAGGAAAAAATCTTCGCGGCCATTGGCCTGTCGGCTGAAGAAGCGGTAAATAAATTCGGCTTCCTGCTGGAAGCGTTTGAATATGGCACTCCTCCCCATGGCGGAATTGCCTTTGGCCTGGATCGTCTGGTGATGCTGATGGCTCGCCGGTCCTCGATCCGGGATGTCATCGCGTTCCCCAAAACCCAAAGCGCGTCCGACAGCATGATGCAGGCGCCCTCGGAAGTGGCACAGCAGCAGCTGAAGGAATTATCCATTAAGAGCCATATTGCTCCCACCAAAGAAAGCAAACAGCCGTAACTAAATACAGAGTGCAGCGGGCTGGCGACGCAGAAAAGATTCTGTCGTGCCAGCCCTTGCCATACTCTGAAAAATCTGATATTATGAGGGCGAAGATTCTTAGAAGTTTATGCAGTTGCCCTGCTGTGTTCGCGATTTTCCGATGTTTTGAGCCAACATAATGACTGAGGGAGCTTTGGTCTCTGACGACGGCGTACATGCCCCATGCGGGACGTATAAACTCATCAGGCGGGCACCCACCTGCCAGGGGCAGGTTCAAAACGTCGGCCCTGCGGCATGGCGGGGTTTTGTTTTGTGGCAACCGGGACGGTTGTTTTTTTGTTTTTAATACCCTGAAAAACAATAAACCGATTGCTTCAAACCGCGACAATGAGAATAATATTTGCTTCGGCAATATAAACTTGGTATATTAAAAACCATGAGATTAATTTTTGCGTGTAGGCCGGGATTGATTATCGGCATACAGAGACAGGAGTGGAGAAAATGGAATGGATTGATTTACGCAGCGACACGGTGACGATGCCGACTGCTGCTATGCGGGAAGCGATGTACCAGGCAGAAGTAGGCGATGACGTATACGGTGAGGACCCCACAGTCAACGCGCTGGAAGCCTTGGGCGCCCGGATGACCGGCAAGGAAGCGGCCCTGTTTGTTACCAGCGGAACCATGGGCAACCAGATTGCCATTATGGCCAGCACGAACAAAGGCGATGAAATTATTTGCGAAGCCGAGAGCCATATCTTTTATTATGAAGTGGGCGGTTTGGCCTGTTTGGCCGGGGTACAGGCCAGAACTCTCAGCGGCTGCCGGGGAATACTTAATACCGATCAAGTGCGACGGGCTATCCGGCCACAAGATATTCACTTGCCGAAAACCTCGCTGCTTTGTTTGGAAAATACGCATAACCGGGCGGGCGGCACCATCTATTCGTTGGATGCCTTGCAAGCGCTGCAGCAAGTGGCGAAGGAACATCAGGTAGCGGTGCATATGGATGGCGCACGGATATTTAATGCGGCGGCGGCTTTGAATGTACCGGTACAGGCTATTGCCCAGTATGCGGATTCGGTCATGCTGTGTTTGGCCAAAGGCCTTTGCGCTCCGGTGGGTTCACTGCTGGTCGGCAGTTCCGAATTTATCGGTCAGGCCCGGCGGTACCGCAAAATGCTGGGCGGCGGCATGCGTCAGGCGGGTATTCTGGCGGCGGCGGGTATTCTGGCTCTGCAGGAAATGCCGGGCCGATTGCCGGAGGATCACCAAACCGCCCGTTTTTTGGCGGAAGAGTTGGTAAACATGGGGATGGCCGTGGATTTGTCCACGGTACAGACCAATATTGTGATTTGTGACGTTACCGCTGCCGGACAGCCTGTGGCAGGCCTGGTATCCCGTCTCCGAGAGGCCGGCGTCCGGGTGAATCAATTTGGCGAAAGTGTGATCCGTTTAGTAACGCACCAGGGAATTGACCGGCAGACGGCAACGCGGGCGGTGGATATTTTGGCCCGCTGCATGAAAAAGTGAGAAGGAAAATGATATGAAAGACTTATTCTCGGAGGATTTATTTGCCGAGCCGACGCAGACAGCCCGCTCTTATGAACCGCTGGCTGTCCGTATGCGCCCGCGAAAGCTGCAGGAATATATTGGTCAGGAAGAAATTTTAGCTCCCGGCAAATTTTTGCGGAGAATGATGGACACGGATAATTTGCCGTCACTGATTTTGTTCGGCCCGCCGGGAACCGGCAAAACCACGCTGGCTAATATTATCGCGCAAACTACCGGAGCAACTTTTGAAAAATTAAATGCGGTGGCAGCCGGCATCGCCGACATCCGCAAATGCGTAGATGCGGCCAGAGACCGACTGCCGTCCCGACGCCAACGGACAATCCTGTTTATTGACGAGATTCATCGCTTCAACAAGGGGCAGCAGGACGCATTACTGCCTTATGTGGAGAATGGCACCGTTATTTTGGTGGGAGCCACTACCGAAAATCCATATTTCGAAGTGAATGCGCCGCTGTTGTCACGGATGCGGGTGGTGCGGCTTCAACCGCTGAGCGAAGATTCCATCCGCCGGATTTTGCGGCAGGCACTGGAAGACAAGGAACGGGGATTGGGGAAACAGCACCTTGGATATAAAGACGAGATACTGACTCTGATTGCCGGCATTGCCGGCGGTGACGCCCGGGTTGCTTTGAATATTTTGGAGCAGGCGGCAACGGTTCTGGAGGCTTCACGTCAGCCGGCAGCGGCAGAGGGAGAACCGGGCCAGGAACTGACGGAGGCACTGATTCGCACGGTGGCGGGAGAAAAACTCCAGATATACGACAAAGCCGGCGATAACCATTACGATACGGTATCCGCTTTCATCAAAAGCATGAGGGGATCGGACCCGGATGCTGCTTTGCATTATCTGGCGCGGATGCTGGAAGCGGGTGAAGATGTGAAATTTATTGCCCGCCGGATTGTTATCTGCGCCAGTGAAGACGTGGGCAACGCCGATCCACAGGCGTTGGTGGTGGCCATGGCCGCCGCCCAGGCGGTCCAGTTTATCGGTTTGCCGGAAGGGCGTATTCCACTGGCGCAGGCGGTGACGTATATCGCCTGCGCGCCAAAGAGCAATGCGGCTTATATGGGAATCAATCAGGCGGCTGCTGACGTGAAAAATCGTGACTGCGGGCAGGTTCCGCTGCATTTGCGGGATTCCAGCTACCGGGGAGCCAGGCAGTTTGAGCATGGCAAGAATTATCGCTATCCGCATGATGCGGCGGATGGCTTCATAGAACAGCAATATCTGCCGGATACTTTAAAAGGGAAGCGGTATTACCAGCCGACGGATCGCGGCGCGGAAGCGGCCATGCAGGAACGGCTGCGATGGTTATGGAAAAACCGCTGATACAGTGAATAAAGAGTTCACAGAGAGAATAAAAACACACAGGCCGCCGTAATTTTGCCGGCAGCCTGTGTGTTTTTATTGGTGGTATTATTTTATTATCCGGTGAATTATTTAAAAATACCAAGCGGCTTGCCGGTCGGCAAGAAGGTTTTGCCGAAATGAGTATTCAGCGTAGTAGCAGCTGAACCGTAGAAGCTAAGCAGCGCAATGCCCATTTCCGACCAGGCTGCCAGGCTGTGGGCCCAACCGTGTTTCGGAGCCCAATTCAGCGTATCTAAAGCAAGACCGATAAACAGTAAATCAATAAGGACGAAAATAAAGAATAAAACTTTATTGGTCTCAGCAGCACCAATGGTCATACCTACGCTAAAGATCAAATAACCGAGAAAAGCAACGCCCAACTGACGGGGATCGACGGCCGCCTGCAAAGCCGGTCCGAATACTCCCATTTGGATCATCCAGGAAGTGGCGACGCCCAGCCAGAAAAAAGCATAAGCGCCAAAAGCGGTAGCGCCAAAACAGTTGTTGTGTTTGAAGTCATTGATAGCGGCCATTAACTGGACCGCTGCTCCAAGGAAAATAGCCCACGGAATAACGAAAGAAAGACCGGTGGTCCAGCCCAGTTTTTGCGTGGAAGCCACGAAGGTAACCATAGCCAGGCCAAAAAGACCCAACCCTCCCGGTTCTGCTGCAACGATCTGGATTTTTTGCGTTCCACCATTGGAAATATTGCTCATAGAAAACCTC
>DATMYQ010000335.1:0-7583 GCA_035560935.1 Patescibacteria group bacterium
GCATAATCAATAACCCCGTTTCTTGCTCAGAATCAATGAGAAAAAGAACGGCACCCCAATCAGTGATGTGACAATTCCAATGGGAAAAATCGCACCGGGGATGATGATTTTGCTGCCGATTGAGGCCGCGGAAAGCAAAACCGCGCCGCTTAATGCCGCCATCGGCAAAAAATAACGTTGATCCTCACCAACCAGCATTCTGGCGATGTGCGGACCAACCAAGCCGATAAAGCCGATGGTTCCCACAAAGCAGACCGCTGATGCGGTGAGCAGCGAAACCAACAGGAATGTTTTCAGGCGTAGCCGTTCTACGTCAATTCCCAAACTTTTTGCTTTGTCATCACCCAGCTTTAACGCCGTCAATTCCCAGGAATCCTTTATCAACAGCGGAATGGCGAGCAATAATGCGAATGTCACAATGCCTAATTTAGGCCAGGTAGTTTTCATTAAACTGCCAAACAGCCAAAAGACGATTCCCTGGAGAGCCTCCGGCGTCGCCAAATACTGTAACAGCGCCAGCAACGAGTGAAACAGAAATAACAAGCCAATTCCGGCCAAAATCATCGTTTCCGCATTCACCTGCCGAACTCTGCCGATCAAATAAATGAGAAAACAGGTCAGGCAGGCAAAAATAAAAGAATTCAGTGAAACAAGATATTCATCAAATCCGGGAAATACGCCGGCGCCCCAGACGATGGCCAGTGCCGCCCCAAATCCAGCTCCCGAAGATACGCCCAGCGTATAGGGACTGGCCAGCGGATTATCCAGAATGGTCTGCATTTCAGCACCGGCGATACCCAACGTAGCGCCCACTACGATCGCCATCAACGCCGCCGGTAAGCGGAGCGTCCAGACAATAACCTGAGCCGCCGGATCACTTGATCCGGGTGTAAAAATAGCGCTCATCACTTCCGGGACGGTCAGCCAGGCCGGTCCCACCAATACGTCCGTCAGCAAGGTTATTCCGCATACCGCCGCCAGCGTTGCAACCCAAAGCAGCTTACGGGCCGACATTTCTTTATACAGTTCGTTGGTGCTAAGAGATATTTCTGTGTCCATGTCGCTCCTACCCTTTCAAAACCAAAAGAAACTCTTGGTATTCAACTATTCTTTTAAGTTAAGCATCCAGACACCGCTAAATTCCACCGGCAAAAACTTTTGATGAAATTCCTTAAACGTCTGCACCGGATCAATATCAATAAATTCCTGAGGGTAAAACACCTTGGCAAAGTATTGCATCACCACTGCATCGTAAATTTCCCGGGCGATGCCATGATTAATGGAGTAAATCTGATTGTTTTTCACCGCATCCAGCGTTTCCCATCCCGGACGTTTCGTGAAGTTGGCCAGCAGTTGTTTGGATTCCTCGCGATTGGCTAAATATCCCAGACGCAGGGAGTCCGTTTTCTTAGGCCAGTAGGCACCGGTTAACACAATGATATCGGGATTGGCCTTTAGTAAAAATTCCGGATTGATCGGCGCGAATTTCTCGATTTTGTCTTTCGCAATATTGATCCCGCCGCACTTTTCCACCAAAGCGCCCCACATATATCCTCCATAGGTATTGCCGTAGGTTCCCGGACCTTCAGATCCTGCCTCCACGTATACCCTTGGCTTCGGCGCCGTTATTTTTTCCAGCCGGGAAAAAATCTTCGTCATTTGTTCTTTGTGATAATTAGCAATTTCCTGCGCCCGTTGTTCTTTACCAAGAATTTTCCCCAGTAGCAAAGTGCTCTTGGTGTGATTCTCCACTGTCTCCAGATGATAATCAATGAACAGGGTGGGTATGCCGGCTGCTGCCAATTTTTGAACGGTATCTGCGGTTTGTTTTTGTACCGTTAGCGGCAGAATCACCACATCCGGCTTCAACGAAACCACCTTTTCCACGGTGAATGTATCTTTATCGACGTTGCCCACATCCGGCAATTTATCCAATTCCGGTATGGCATCGCTAAAGGTCTTCCACATATCATAACGATTTTCTTTCAAACCCATATCCCAGCCAGCAATCCGTTGATGGACGTTTTTCCCTTCCAGCGCCAGCATGGTGATAAAGCCGCCGCCACTGCCACTCCATTGCAAGACCACCTTATTAACCGGTCCGTTTAGTTTGACTTCCCGCCCGGCCAAATCAGTCACCGTCATTGGCTCCCCTTTGCTGCTCACTGCAGTTTTACCGCAACCGCTAAGTACAGTAACGGAGAATACAACAAAAATCAAAAACATTCCCAGTATCCGCCAAGTTTTTTCAACCCTTTTCATCAAAACACACCCTTATTTCATATTACCCTAAACACATTTTTTCTGCACTGCCGACACTTATTGGCCTATCGTTTTTTCATTACCGTATGCGGTCGCCGTTGATGCGACAATTGACTCAATCCATCGGAAAAGTTCATTTGCACCAATGCGATTCCGTCCCGTACGATTACAATTGCTGATGTCGCAAATCCCGGCGGCAACTAAGCGATTTGTCACATATTGCGCATATTCGGCTGAACGGTCAACAGCGCAATAGAAATCTTTTTTTCTACGACTACCTCTTCCAAGATACGTGCAAAAATACTTTTACTGTGTGGTCAAACCACCATCTATCGGCCACGCCGCTCCCGTTACGAAAGAAGCCGCATCAGACGCCAGGAAGCAGATCACTTCCGCGACTTCACGGACAAACCCGATACGGTTTAACGGATAGATTTTTTTCATTTCATTTAACCCCGCTTCCGGATCATTCCAACCGAGCAGTTGCCTTCTGGTCAACGGCGTGTCAATGTCACCCGGGCAAACGCAATTGACCCGAATAGGATATCCACTAAGTTCCAGAGCCAGTGCCTTGGTGAATAGGGTGACTGCTCCTTTTGAGGCGCAATACGCCGAACATAAGCGGTTGCCCTGAAGCCCCGCGTCGGAAGCAACGTTAATGATCGCACCACCCGTTGTTTTGCAAAGCTCCGGAACAACGTATTTGCACATGAAATACGTTCCTTTTACATTGATATCCATCACTTCAACATATTCAGCCTCTGTCATTTCTCTTATAGCTTTTTCAAGATATATCCCAGCAGAATTCACCAGTACATCGATGCGACCATAACGTGCCACAATATCAGCAATTACAGTCTGACACTGGCCCGGCGACGAAACATCACCCGGGAAAAAGGTACCGCGGAGACCATCTGCTGCCAAATAACGAACGGCTTCTCGCCCTTTTTCCCGGCTGCGCCCTATCAAAGCGACGTCATAGCCTTTCTTTAAAAAAAGCGCCGCTGTACCCAATCCAATTCCCGAAGTGCCGCCAGTAATCACGGCAACTTTTTTATTTCTCATATGCGCAAACTAGCATGCTAACGTGCAGCAAAATAAATTATATCGTTTATCATTTGCCCATCAATGTAAAGCGAAATATATACGCCTGCTCATAAGTCGCTTTCATTTGATCAGCAACGCATAAAAAGCCGTCCTCAGCCCGGGAAATATCAATAAAACCCGTTGGGCGACGGCGCTGGATCTCCACTTTAAAACCGACTGCAGCAAAGGTCTCAGCGATAAAGTCTAATGTATGGGAATTGGACTCCACTAAACTGTTCTGATTAATCCACTGGGTAAAATGCTCCAGGCTGGGATTACCGTTACAATCAGTATAAGTGGCATAATAGACGCCACCTGGTTTTAACATTTTTTTAATTTTCTCGGCATGTGTCTTCAAGTCCTTGATCAAATAAATCACTGCCTGGCTAATAGCCAAATCAAACTTGTCGGCAAATTGTTCCGGCGTTCCCGTTGCTACGTAGGTCAATGGCCAGTTTCCCTTGCGGGAATTGGCCACTTCAATGGATTGCTGCGCTAAATCAATCCCCATGCCTTCTTTAAACGGACGCGCCTGATAAAGGTGTCGTAAAAAGCCACCCTGGTTGCAACCAAAGTCAAGCACAGTCATGTGCGATAAGTCTTTTTCCTGAATAAGCTGAATGACTTCCTGCCAACCCCGGAGGTGTCGTTCTTCCATTTGTTGTTCGCCTTCCGTTCGGTTTTGCCACCATACATCATAAAGTTTATCTTCCTGCATCAGCTTGTCCTCCTTTTATTTAATGGCACAAATAGCAAACATCGGCGTCGGTTTATAAAGTAATTGTTCCAGTTCATCGTGAACCAACGCGCTAATATCGTCCCGCACCTTAACTTGTTGAAAACCGCATTGTTTGAAAGCCATCCGATCCCAATCTGGACGTTTCTGGTAGGTCAACGGCAACTTACGGGCAATAGCTTCACTTTCTTGTTTCTGCTCCGGCGTCAGTTTGTGGCAAAATCCTTTTTCCGCCGCTAATTGCCGGTGTTTCTCGCATTCAGCTGCCAGCAAAGGATCACTGTATTCCAAATGCCAGTTTGCATCAAATACCAGTGCTTTCCCGCCGGGTTTGAGCAACCGTTGCCATTCCCCATACGCCTCCAGTGGATTCGGCAACAGCCAGGTCACATTGCGGGAAACAACTAAATCCAAGCTTTCATCCGGTAAATTAACGAAGTGGGCATCGGCCTGCATAAATTTTATGTTTGTTGCCGCCGCAGCCGCATTTATCCGGGCTTCCTTCAGCATTTCCTCACATTTGTCGATTGCGGTGACTGAATAATTAAGACCGGCCAGTAGCGTGGCAAAAAATCCGGGCCCGGTGCCTACATCCAGCACTTGCAGATTTTCCTGTCCTCCGGCATATTCCCGCAGCAAAAATTCCCATGCCTGCTTTTTGCGGCAGGCCATTTCTTTCTTAACCAATGCGCTATAAGTATCCGCCCTACCATTCCAGTAGCTTTCAATTCGTTTTTCAATCATATCGCTCGTGCTCCTTTACAATAAAACATGTCCAAAATAAATTGCAGTATTTTTTTACTAACGCAAATGATATTTTCCAAAACCCCTTGTCCTTTCAGTCACTGTTTCAAAATGAAAATATAAAAGCCATGAAGGTTGTAACACTCCTAAATGAAGTGTTACAACCTTCATGGCTGCATTGTATAGCTGCAGTATTCAAGAATAAAAAAATAGCGCTTTCTAGCCGTGGCTGCATTCGTGCAGCTAATCTACCCGACTGAATTGTAACAATTTTTCACAAACCTGTCAATAAAAACAATCTACGTTGCGCTATATTTATAAAATGCCCGTTTTACGCAAAGTCCGCTGTAGTTTCCCCACCTGAAGCCTTTGCACCGGATGATTCTGTTGTAGTTGATATGACAACTGACTCAGCCCATCCGAAAAATTCATTTGTACCAATGCAACATATTCTGGCGTCGTGATATGAACCGGAGAAAAATTGCTGATGGCGAAAACTCCGGCGTCAATCAGTCGGTTCGCCACATATTGCGCGTATTCAGCGGTGACGGCCAATAAGCCGATAGAAATCTGTTTTGCTTTCACTACACGTTCCAACATGCTCAGCGAATATACTTCCATGTCGGATTCCGGCACCGTCATCCCCTGGTAGCTTTCATCCACGTCAAACAACGCTGTCAGTTGGAACCCCGGCGGCATAAAGCTGAAATATTGATTAACCGGCATCAGCGGGACGCCTACCCCTACCAACGCGGTGTTCCAACATTTCCGATAGCCCAGTATTTCACTGATCCACCACAACAATTTTTGAACCGAATAGCCGACGCCTTTCTTGCCAAATTCGCCAAAATAGGATAGATCTTTGCGGATAGAGGCCGGGCCAATACCGCAAAGGCGCCCCAGTTCCGTAGAAGAAGTCACTTTAATATCACTTCGATCCATATCTTCCAGTACACGATAATACAGCGACAGGCGGATAACCGTGTGACGGGTCACCTGTACGCCGTCTTTTAGGCGGATCATATTTTTCATATCCTGTACATTATTCATCTTCTTTTTTCTCCTTTCAACTCATTCAACAAAATAAAACCACGAAAGCTACCGTTAGGCAGTAACCTTCGTGGTTTTATTTCAAAGTAAAAAACAGCTTCGACAAAAACTCAGCAGTTTCACACTGCAAATATAAATATATTATATTACATTGTTATTAATTGTACAAGGCCTCGCAATAATATTGGTATTCCTCATGCTCCTTCCAACTTTCTCAGCAATCATTAAAATCAAGCAATCATGCACTAATAAATTCTTCTTCAAATAGGTTTTCCAATTGGCTGTCCAAGCTTAATTTCATTAATTCATCCAACACTTCAGCATCAAACTGTGTCCCCTGACCGCCCTTCATTATGGTTAAAGCCACTTTTACCGATAAAGGCGAACGATAAATTCGCTGAGCCGTCAACGCCTCAAACACGTCGGCAGCATGAAGTATACGGGCTGTGAGGGGAATATCTTTGCCGGCGATCCTGTGCGGATACCCTTTGCCGTCCATTCGTTCATGGTGATAAAGCACTGCCTGCGCAACATTTTCCATTTGTTTGAATTGCGACAGCAATTCAAATCCAGCCAGCGGGTGCTTTTTTATTTCCTGCCAGTCCTGGGCATTTAATCGACCCGTTTTCATCAATACCGACTCAGGAATGCAGATTTTTCCGATATCATGCAGCATAGCAGCTAGGTAAAGTTCCGCAAATTTTTCATTAGACACTCCCACCTTTTCGCCAATCATGACCGCAAGCTTGCTGACTCTTTCCGCATGCCGTTCATGATATTGATCCCGCTTCTCGACGATTCCGGCAAAATCAACCAGAATCTGTGTGTCTTCCGCATCCCATTCCTGCTTTCGCTTTAAATAATTAACAACATCCATTTCAACCGATATCACATAATCCACATCGCCATTCGTGCCAAGAACCGGGAGTGCCGTATTTTCCTGAAATAGAAACTTCCCGCCTGAGGTGTACTCACACTGACGATACTTTTCAACCTGTTTACTGCTAAATGCCCTCTTTACAGGGCATCCAGGGCAAATCACTTCCTTACCCATTATTTCATAACAGTGCTGTTGATCTCCCTGTTCCGGCTTAAAACCAATCATAAATCTGGCAGCGGGATTCAAATACAAAAAACTGAATTCTTGATTAATCTTCATTACCGGGCAAGGTAACAGATCTAAAACATTTTCATTCGCACTCGCCGCCAAAAGAAATTTCATTCAATACACCTCATTTAATTTTTCTGCCTTATTACCGAATCTCCATCACTCGTCTCAAAGGAAAAAGCCCTTTTGCTAGTCACCCATTCACACGAATGAACAACAAAAGAACTTCGCCTGCAGGGTCAAACTTTATTTGGTATGATGCCGCTGCTGCGCAGATTGTTTAATCGTTGCCGCAATCGGCAGTACCCGGCAAAGAAAGAAAATCCCAAATAAAAAAAACATCAGCGAAATCATTCCCCATTGCATGATTGACTGCTCTGCGAATCCGAACATTCTGACAACCTCCTTTCTTTTTACGTTTCTATTCCGCCGCCTCCAAGCTTCGAATGAAGAACGCTCGAAAACAGGAGAGTAGTCAATAAAAAAAGTGCGAAGCAAATGAGGATTACAATCCTCATAAGGCTTCGCACCTTAATTCAAGCGATAATACAAAACAATAGTTTCCGGGATAATTTTCACAATCATCCTTCTGTAAAC